>NZ_JBKEAE010000130.1:0-12100 GCF_047971885.1 Tropicimonas sp.
CCGAGGCCAAGGGCTTTGTCGAATCCGGCGACATCAAGGTGATCGCGCTGCTTGCGCCCGAGCGCCTGGGCGGTGAATTCGCCGATCTGCCGACCGCCAGCGAACAGGGCATCAATGCCATCGGCGCCAACTGGCGCGGCTTCTACGCCCCGGGCGGCATGTCGGACGAGGCATATGATTTCTGGGTCAAGGCGATCCACGATCTCTACGAAAGCGACGCGTGGAAATCGGTGATGGAGGTCAACGGTCTGGCGCCGCTCGACCTCGCCGGCCCCGACTTTCAGGCCTTCGTCAACGAATCGGTCTCCCGGATCGAGGGGCTGTCGCGCGAAATCGGCATCGTCAAATAGCCCGCGCACCCCATGCAAGTGCTGCTCCCGGCGCTCCGCCGGGAGCGTTCGGAGTTTTCATTCAGGGAGGACAACATGAGCGACCGCATCTTCGGCGGCATCGGACTGGCTCTGGCCATCTTCTTTGCCTGGCAGGCAACGCAGATCGAAGCCAGTTTCATGAGCGACGCCGTCGGCCCGTCGACCTTTCCCATCATCATCGCTGTGATCATGGGGCTGTCATCGCTCTATTTCCTGTTCAAACCCGATCCGGAGCCCGACTGGCCCTCGGCGGGCCGGCTGGCCGAGATCGGCTTTGCCGTCCTTGTCCTGTTCGCCTATGCGCAGCTTCTGCCGGTGCTCGGGTTCGTCATCTCGACGATGATCGCCGCCAGCTACCTGTCGTGGCGGCTCGGCTCGCCGCCGGTGCAGGCGGCGCTTGTCGGGATCGGCACCTCGGTCGGCATCTATGTCGTTTTTCATCTTGTTCTCGGCCTGTCGCTGGCACGCGGCCCGTTCGGATTCTAGGGGGGATCGCCAATGGAACTTCTCTCGTCGCTCGGTGACGGTTTTGCCGTTGCCCTGACTTTCCAGAATCTGGGCCTTGCGCTGCTCGGCTGCTTTCTGGGCACCATCATGGGCGCCCTGCCCGGCCTTGGCCCGTCGAACGGCGTCGCCATCCTGATTCCGCTCGCCTTTTCGCTGGGACTCGGCGCGACACCGGCGCTGATCCTGCTCACCTCGGTCTATTACGGCGCGATGTACGGCGGACGGATCAGTTCGATCCTGCTCAACATTCCCGGCGACGAACCGGCGATGATGACCTGCCTCGACGGCTATCCGATGGCCCGCAAGGGACAGGCCGGCGAGGCGCTGGCGCTTTCCGGGCTCGCCTCGTTCGTCGGCGCCTTCATCGCGACCTGGGGGCTGGTGTTTCTCGCCCCGCAACTGGTCAAGGTGGCGCTGCTGTTCGGCCCGGCGGAATATTTCGCGCTGTTCGTGCTGGCCTTCGCAACGCTCGGCGGCATCAGTTCGACCAACCAGGCGAAATCGGCCTTTGCGGCGGCGCTCGGCCTCGGGCTGGCGATGATCGGGGTCGATACCCAGACCGGCGTGCCGCGCTTCACCTTCGGCGAGGTGCACCTGTACGACGGCATCGACTTTCTTGTCGCCATCGTCGGGCTGTTCGCCCTGTCCGAGGTTTTCATCTTCCTTGAGCACCGCGGCACCGACAAGGACGCGTCGACCGGCCCGAAGATCGAGATCGGCCGCATCATTCCATCGTGGAGCATGATCCGCTCGTGCATCCCGACCATGGGTCGCACGTCGATTCTGGGCTTCATCGCCGGCGTTCTGCCGGGAGCGGGCGCCTCGCTCGGCTCATTCATCTCGTATTCGATGGAAAAACGGCTTGTGGACCGCGAGAACACCTTCGGCACCGGCGACCCGCGCGGCGTGGCGGCGCCGGAGGCAGGCAACAACGCGGCGGCGGGCGGCGCGCTGGTGCCGATGCTGGCGCTCGGCGTGCCGGGATCGGGCACCACGGCGGTGCTGCTGGCGGTGCTGCTGTCGCTCAACATCACCCCGGGGCCGCTGCTTTTCACCGAAAACCCCGATGTCGTCTGGGGCCTGATCGCGGCGCTTTTCATCGGCAACTTCATGCTTCTGGCGCTGAACATCCCGATGGTGGGGCTGTTCACCCGGGTGCTGATGGTACCGCCGCGCATCCTGATGCCGATCGTCGCGATGATCTCGTTCGTCGGCATCTACGGCATCTCGGGGTCGAGCTTCGATCTGATGGTGATGGTGCTGTTCGGCATCGCCGGCTGGGTTCTGCGCAAGCTCGACGTCCCGCTGGTGCCGGTCATTCTCGGCACGCTGCTCGGCAACGAGATGGAGGTGAACATGCGCCGCGCGGTGACCATCTCGGATGGCGACTACTCGGTGCTGGCCAGTTCGCCGCTGACGCTCATCCTCTGGACCATCGCCATCGTCGGCTTCGTCCTGCCGATGATCATGGGCAAGCTTCTGAAGCGGCGCATGCAGCTGGCGCGCGAGAAGGAGGAGGAAGGCGAGCTTATCGACTGAGGCCGCCGGTCCGACCGGTCAGGCGCGCTCCCGGGCAACCGGGGGCGCGTTTTTCGTTTCGGCGCCTGCCCCGCAACAGGCCTCGGCCGCGCGGCGAACGATCCCGGCGATCGCGTGAAGCTGCCGTGCGAGCGGATTCGTCCTGCGCCAGACCATGCCGATCGTCCGTTGCGGCTCGGGCGGCGGAAAGCGCGCCAGCGACACCGGCGCCGAGCGCGTCTCGACCGGCACCGCCATTTCGGGAATCAGCGTCACCCCGATCCCGGCGCCGACCATCTGGACCAGCGTCGAGAGCGAGCTTCCCTCGAGCAGCTCGCGCGGCCGGGTCGGCGGCATCTTGCAGAACGAAAGCGCCTGATCGCGAAAGCAATGCCCCTCCTCCAGCAGCAGAAGGCGCATCTCGCGCAGCGCGTCGCGGTCGGGCACGGGCTTCCCGGCATCCGAGGCATGCCGCACGAGGACGAAGGTCTCCGACAGCAACTCGACCTCGGTCAGCAGGGGTTCGGAGATCGGCAGGGCGACGATCGCCGCATCCAGCCGCCCGCCCTCAAGCTCGCGGATCAGCCTGGGCGTCACCGTCTCGCGGACCCGGATATCAAGCCCGGCGTGATCGTGCATCAGATTGCCGATCAGCGTCGGCAGCAGATAGGGCGCGATGGTGGGGATCACCCCCAGCCGCAGCCGCCCGACCAGCCGTTCGCGCGATGCGCGCGCCAGTTCACCCAGTTCGTCGACCGATTGCAAAATCCCGCGAACCCGCAGGGCGAATTCCTCGCCAAAGCCTGTCAGCCTCAGTTGCCGCGCATTGCGTTCGAACAGGGCGAGACCAAGCGATTCCTCCAGTTCCTTGATCTGCATCGACAGCGCGGGCTGCGAGATCGCACAGGAATCGGCAGCCCGCCCGAAATGGCCATGCCGTGCCAGTGCCTCGAAATAGCGAAGCTGCCGGAGGGTAAGGTTGATCATAAGCCCAACTTATCGAAAGGATCAGTATTTCAAATTTTACCCAATCGCGCAGGATTGATACAGTTCTTTCGATACGAAGCGTCACCACTCACACCTGTGCCTTCCGGGCGCAGCCGTCGCACTTCGTATGGGCCCGCCCTGCGCGGGCAGTAGCTTTCGCAAAATGACCGGAGAATTCTCATGGACGGAAACGATATCAAGGCGGGCGGCGGATGCCCGGTTGCCCACGGTGCCACAAATGCCAGCATCAGGTCGAACCGCGACTGGTGGCCCAACCATCTCAACCTGAAAATCCTCCATCAGAATTCGGCCCTGTCAAACCCGATGGACGGCGATTTCGACTACAGAGCGGAGTTCGAAAAGCTCGATCTTCCGGCGGTCAAGCAGGACCTCTATGCGCTGATGACCGACAGCCAGGACTGGTGGCCGGCCGATTACGGGCATTACGGCGGGCTGTTCATCCGCATGGCCTGGCACAGCGCCGGCACCTACCGCATCGGCGACGGGCGTGGCGGCGCCGGATCCGCCCAGCAGCGCTTCGCGCCGCTCAACTCGTGGCCGGACAACGCCAACCTCGACAAGGCGCGCCGGCTTCTGTGGCCGATCAAGCAGAAATACGGCAACAGCCTGTCATGGGCAGATCTGCTGATCCTCGCCGGGAACTGCGCGCTCGAATCCATGGGGTTCAGGACCTTCGGTTTCGGCGGCGGGCGCGAGGATGTCTATGAGCCGGAGGAGGATGTCTACTGGGGCGGCGAAACCGAATGGCTCGCCACCAGCGACAAGCAGAACAGCCGTTATTCGGGCAAGCGCGATCTGGAAAACCCGCTGGCGGCGGTCCAGATGGGCCTGATCTACGTCAACCCCGAAGGACCGGACGGCAATCCCGATCCGCTGCTGTCGGCCCGGGACATCCGCGACACCTTCGGCCGGATGGCAATGAGCGACGAGGAAACCGTGGCGCTGACCGCCGGTGGCCACACCTTCGGCAAGACCCATGGCGCGGGCAACGCCGCGCTGGTCGGCCCCGAGCCCGAAGCCGCGCCGCTTGAAGACATGGGGCTCGGCTGGATCAGCGGCTTCGGCAGCGGCAAGGGCCGCGACGCCATCACCAGCGGGCTTGAAGGTGCCTGGACCCCGAACCCGATCCGGTGGGACAACGCCTATTTCGATGTCCTGTTCGGCTATGAATGGGACCTGGTGAAAAGCCCCGCCGGCGCATGGCAGTGGACCCCGAAGGATTTGCGGCCCGAAGACATGGCGCCCGACGCCGGGGATCCGTCGAAGCGCGTTCCGATCATCATGACCACCGCCGACATGGCGATGCGCATGGATCCGGACTTCGAGAAAATCTCGCGCCGCTTCCACGAAAACCCGGACGAACTTGCCGATGCCTTCGCGCGCGCGTGGTTCAAGCTGACCCACCGCGACATGGGGCCGAAATCGCGCTATCTGGGCGCCGAGGTCCCCGCCGAAGACCTGATCTGGCAGGACCCGGTTCCGGCAGTCGATCATCCGCTGGTGGACGAGGCCGACATTGCCGCGCTCAAGGCAAGTGTGCTTGCCTCCGGCCTGACGGTGCGCGATCTGGTCCTTACCGCATGGGCATCGGCGTCGAGCTTCCGCGGCTCGGACAAGCGTGGCGGTGCCAATGGCGCGCGCCTCCGTCTTGCCCCGCAAAAGGACTGGCAGGTCAACCAGCCCGGGCAGCTTGCGGCAGCGCTGGAGACGCTGGAGGGAATCCGCGCCGCGTTCAATGAAAGCTCGACCGGCGGCAAGAGGATTTCGCTTGCCGACCTGATCGTGCTGGCCGGCAATGCGGCGATCGAAAAAGCCGCGCGGGATGCGGGCACCGAGGTTTCGGTTCCCTTCGCGCCCGGCCGCACCGACGCCACGCCCGAACAGACCGATGCCGAATCCTTCGCGGTACTGGAACCGGTCGCCGACGGTTTCCGCAATTTCATGAAGCCCGGCTATGCGGTGCGCCCCGAAGAGATGCTGATCGACAAGGCGCAGCTTCTGACCCTGACGGCGCCCGAAATGACGGTGCTGGTCGGCGGCATGCGCGCGCTCGACGCGAATTTCGAGGGCTCGAAAAACGGCGTTCTGACCGACCGGCCGGGTGTGCTCAGCAACGACTTCTTCGTCAACCTGCTCGACATGCGCACCGCGTGGAAGCCGGTTTCCGAAGAAGAAGAGCTGTTCGAGGGCCGTGACCGCGCAAGCGGGCAACCGAAATGGACCGCCACCCGGGTCGACCTGCTGTTCGGCTCGAATTCGCAGCTTCGCGCGCTGGCCGAGGTCTATGCCCAGTCCGACGCGCAGGCGAAATTCGTCGGCGATTTTGTCGCCGCCTGGACAAAGGTGATGAACGCCGACCGCTTCGATCTGGCCTGACCCGAGCCGGTACGGAACCGCCGCAACGAGGCGCCCGCGCATGCAGGGCGCCTCTTTCAGTCCCGGCCGCTCAGCCACCTGACCCGGCTGGCCATCGCGCCACGGCGCGGCAAGAATCGGCACCGCAACGCCGGCAATCCCTTGGAACCGGCGCCACGCTTCACTAAGCAACCCTCGACACGAGCGGAGGCGACCCATGCGCAAGGCCAAGATCACCCGGACCACCAGCGAAACCGAAATCGCGGTCGAGATCGACCTCGACGGGACGGGCAGCTACGACGTGAAAACTGGCGTCGGCTTCTTCGATCACATGCTGGAACAACTGGCGCGCCATTCGCTGATCGACATGACCGTGCGCGCCCGGGGCGATCTGCATATCGACGACCACCACACGGTCGAGGATACCGGCATCGCGCTTGGCCAGGCGCTGGCCCGCGCGCTCGGAGACAAGCGCGGCATCCGCCGCTATGGCGCCTGCCTTCTGCCGATGGACGACACGCTGATGCGCGCGGCGCTCGACCTGTCGGCGCGCCCCTCTCTCGTCTGGTCGGTCGAATTCCCGACGGCCAGGATCGGCAGCTTCGACACCGAACTGGTACGCGAGTTCTTTCAGGCGTTTTCCACCCATGGCGGCATCACGCTGAATATCGCGCGGCTCGACGGGCTCAACAGCCACCACATTGCCGAGGCGGGCTTCAAGGCGGTTGCCCGCGCCCTGCGCGAGGCGGTGGAACCCGATCCGCGCAAGGCCGACGCAATCCCCTCGACCAAGGGAACGCTCTGACATGGCGCTGACGGTCATCGTCGATTACGACAGCGGCAACCTGCACTCGGCCGAAAAGGCATTTCAGCGCATGGCGCGCGAGGTCGGCGCGGGCACGGTGATCGTTACCTCCCGCCCCGAGGACGTGTTGCGCGCCGACCGGGTCGTGCTGCCCGGCGACGGCGCCTTTCCGGCCTGCAAGGCGGCGCTCGAAGGCCATTCGGGTCTGCACGAGGCCATCGAGGAGGCGGTTCGCGTCAATGGCCGCCCGTTCCTCGGCATCTGCATCGGCATGCAGATGATGGCGAGCGTCGGTCGCGAATACCGCGATACCCCCGGCTTCGACTGGATCGGCGGCGAGGTTGTGCCGATCACGCCCGCCGACCCGCACCTGAAGGTGCCGCATATGGGCTGGAACGATCTGGTGGTCACCGGCAGCCATCCGGTGCTGGAGGGTATCGAAACCGGCGATCACGCCTATTTCGTGCATTCCTATCAGGCGGTCGTCCGCGATCAGGCCGACCGTCTGGCCCACGCGGATTACGGCGGCGCGGTCACCGCGATCATCGGGCGCGACAACATGATCGGCACCCAGTTCCACCCCGAAAAAAGCCAGTGCGCCGGGCTTCGGCTGATTGCGAACTTCCTCAACTGGGCACCGGGCTGATAGGCTGCGGCGAGTCGCCCTGCGAACTCGGTCACTTCTCAAGCAGACGGAATTTTCCATGCGCATCCTTCTCGCCCTCGTCGCTGCCTCGGCACTGGCCGGCACCGCCGCCGTCGCACAGCAGGAAACCGCCGACAGTTTCATCGGCGTCTTCACCACACCGGCCCTGCCGCTCGCGAATTGCGAGGTCACCGGCGCCCGGTCCATCGCCTCGACCGCCTACGGCGCGGGGCGTCTTGGCGGCGATTTCGGGCTCGACCTGTTGCAGGCGATGTCCGACACGACCATCAGATACGATGCGATGCTCCGCGACATCGCGGTCGAACTTGGCTTCAACGCGGTGATCGACGCCCGAATCGATGTCAGCCATACGGCCGACGCGGTGTTCGAGAGCGGCCAGAACTGGAACAGCGACGGCAAGGCATTCGATCACAGCGGAACCTTCATCGTCGTCGCCTACGGCACGGCGCTCAACGCGACTTGCGGCGACTGATCGCTTTGCATCGGGTGCGGCCGCGTGCCAGATACCGGCGCGAACCCAACAGCCCGGAAGGCCCCGGAACATGATCCTTTATCCCGCTATCGACCTCAAGGACGGTCAGTGCGTGCGCCTGCTCAAGGGTGACATGAGCACGGCGACTGTGTTCGGGGAAGATCCCGCCGCGCAGGCCCGCAGCTTCGCCGATGCCGGGTGCGAATGGTTGCATCTGGTCGATCTGAACGGCGCCTTCGCGGGGGAACCGGTGAACGCGGCGGCGGTCGAGGCGATCCTTGCCGCCGTGACGATCCCGGTGCAGCTGGGGGGGGGCATCCGGACGCTCGACACGATCGAGATGTGGCTTTCGAAAGGCGTCGCGCGTGTCATCCTCGGCACCGTCGCGGTGGAAAATCCCGATCTGGTGCGCGAGGCGGCGGGGCTTTTCCCCGGCAAGGTGGCCGTGGGGCTGGATGCGCGCAACGGCAGGGTCGCAACGCGCGGCTGGGCCGAGAAAACCAACATGACGGTGACCGCGCTCGCCGACAGGCTCGAAGATGCCGGAATCGCCGCCATCGTCTACACCGATATCGACCGCGACGGCGCCATGCGGGGCCCGAACGTCAAGGCCACCCGCGACCTAGCGCGCGCGACCTCGGTTCCGGTGATCGCCTCGGGCGGGGTGTCGAAATTGTCGGACATCGTCGCGCTGCGCGACGCGATGGGGATCGCCGGCGTCATCTCGGGCCGGGCGCTCTATGACGGTGCGCTCGATCTGCGCGCCGCGCTGCAAGCCGCCAGGCCCTGAAACGCGCCGGGCACCGGCAACCGGAATACCAAGGAAACGCCATGCTGAAGACCCGCATCATTCCCTGCCTCGACGTAAAGGAAGGCCGCGTTGTCAAGGGTGTGAACTTCGTCGACCTGATCGACGCCGGCGATCCGGTCGAGGCCGCCAAGGCCTATGACGCGGCCGGGGCCGACGAATTGTGCTTTCTCGACATCAACGCGACACACGAGAACCGGGGCACGATGTACGACCTTGCCACGCGGACGGCCGAACAGTGTTTCATGCCGCTGACCATCGGCGGTGGCGTGCGCACCCCCGAGGACGTGCGCAACCTGCTGCTGGCCGGGGCCGACAAGGTCAGCTTCAACTCCGCTGCCGTGGCCGACCCCGATGTGGTTGCCCGTTCGGCCGAGCGCTTCGGCAGCCAGTGCATCGTCGTCGCCATCGACGCCAAAACCGTCGCCCCCGGCAGATGGGAGATTTTCACCCATGGCGGGCGGCGCCCCACCGGTATCGACGCGGTGGAGTTCGCCCGTACCGTGGTCGACAAGGGCGCGGGCGAGATCCTGCTGACCTCGATGGACCGCGACGGGACACGCGCCGGGTTCAACATTCCGCTGACCCGCGCCATTTCGGATGCGGTGCATGTGCCGGTCATCGCCTCGGGCGGGGTCGGCACGCTCGACCATCTGGTCGAGGGTGTGATCGCGGGAGGGGCAAGCGCTGTACTAGCTGCCTCGATCTTCCACTTCGGCGATTTCACCATTCGCGAGGCCAAGGAATACATGGCCGCGGCCGGCATTCCGATGCGGCTGAACTGATTCACCTTTCCAGCGAAAGAAACGGCAATGGACGTGTTGCACCGCCTGGCCCGCACCATCGACGAGCGCAAGGGAGCCGATCCCGAAAGCTCATGGACGGCGAAGCTGCTTGCCAGCGGCCCCGAGAAATGCGCCGAGAAATTTGGCGAAGAAGCGGTCGAAGCGATCATCGAAGCGGTCAAGGGCGACCGCGCCCACCTGATCTCGGAGGCGGCGGACGTACTTTATCACCTGCTGGTCATGTGTGCCGCCCGCGAAGTGACGCTTGCCGAGATCGACGCCGAACTGGCTCGTCGCGAGGGCCGGTCGGGCATTGCCGAAAAGGCGTCGCGCAAGCGCTCGTAGGCGCCGGGGCGGCCCCTGGCGTGTCAGTCGCCCGCCAGATCGGCCAGCATCGCGTCGCCGAAATAGCGCGGGTATTCGACCATCGGGCAGCAATCCTGCATGACAGTGATGCCCCGCGCCTCGGCCAGCGCGGCGGCCTCGGCGTTGCGCACGCCGATCTGCATCCAGACCACCCGCAGGTCGGGCAGGCATTCGAGCGCTCGCTCGACCACCGGCAATACATGCGCGGAGGCGCGGAAGATATCAATCATGTCGACCGGCGCCGGCCCCTGCGACAGTTCCGCCAGATCGCCCGCCACCGTTTCGCCGAACAGCCGCTGGCCCGCCAGCCCCGGGTTGACCCCGATGACGCGGTAACCGCGACTCACAAGAAATTCCGAAACATAACGGCTTGCCCTTGCCGGATTGGCCGAAGCGCCAATACACGCGATGGTACGGGTTTCGATCAGTGCCCGCCGAATAGGATCGTCAGAACCAAGCATTTTCAGTTCCCCAAAAACAGAAAGGGCGCCCGGTAATGCGACCGGGCGCCAAGTGCGGAACGAGGGACAGTGCAGAGAGTTGCGTATGTTCCGAAAACCACAACTCGTGCACTGGATGTAGTTGTGCCTGAGACACTTCCAAGAAGGTGAAACGAAAAAGTGAACATCGTACAAATTCTGTCAAACGCCGGTTGACATTCTCCGGGGTACTCAAAGCGCTTTCAATCAAAAATATCCTCGATCTCGTTGAATATCCTGCGGGCGAGGTGGCCGAAACCGGGTTTGCGCCGTTTCCTGCAGGTTTTCTTCGGCTTCCGGGCGATATGCTGCCGGAAGTGCCGCGGATCCTCCGGCGGCGGTACCGCACGCTCCACCGGCATCTGCTTCAGTTCGCCCAGCGGCGCCCCGCAGGAAGAACAGACCAGAACGTGATGGCCCCGGTTCAGCACCAGCGCCGCGCGGGTTCCGCAATAGCAGCATGTGACGAGCTTGGTATTCCTGTGCATTCGCTACCCCATCGATCCCCGGGTGGCATATAGGGCGATCGCGGCGGCGTTCGAGACATTGAGCGAGCCGAATTCCCCCGCGTAGTCGATCCGTACCATCCGGTCGCACAGCTCGCGCGTACGCGCGCGCAGGCCCGGCCCCTCGGCGCCCATGACCAGCCCCAGCGGCAGGTTGCGGAATTCGCGCGCCACATCGTCCAGTGTGGTTTCCGCCGCGCCGTCCAGGCCGATCAGAACGTAGCCCATGGCCCGCAGCGCCTCCATGCTGTCGGCCAGGTTACGCACCCGCAGGTAGGGCTGGCGCTCCAGCGCGCCCGATGCCGTCTTGGCCAGCGCCCCCGTTTCCGGCGCGGCATGGCGCTGGGTGCCAATCACCGCGCAGGCACCGAACACCTCGGCCGACCTCAGGATGGCGCCAACGTTGTGCGGATCGCTCACCCGGTCGAGCAGAACGGCGCGAGGCGCCCCCTGCCCCGGTTCGCAGACCTCCTCCAGACTGCCCCAGTCCAGCGGTCGCACCTCGAGCGCCGCCCCCTGGTGCACCGACCCCGGGTCGAGCGGCACGGAAAACCGGCGCGGATCGGCGATCTCGGGCACCATGCCGGAGACGGCGATCGCCTCGGCCAGCTTGTCGGCGGCATTGCGCGTGACAACCAGCCGCAGCCGCTCGCGCGCCGGATTCACCAGCGCGTCCCGCACCGCGTGCAGGCCGAACAGCCACAGCGTTTCCGAGGCCGCCGCGCGGCGGGCACGCTCCTTGTCGATCACCCAGGCAGGTTTCTTCATGGCCGGTCTCCTTGCCGCCCGTCCCTGCCTGTTAACGCCGCGCTTGGCAAGCGCCGCGCAACCGGCCACCCGAGAGTGAAGCCGCACCCGGCAGTGCTTTTTCGGTTGACCCAGCCAGTCGCCTTGGCTATCTCCGCCCGGCGTCGGGCGACGTGCTGCAAGGTGCGGCAGCGGACTGTAACTCCGCCGGGGAGACCCATGCCTGGTTCGATTCCAGGGTCGCCCACCATTTCGCACTTTTGTGTTGAAATTTCCGCTAACACCTTGAAGGGAAAGGTGATTTCTGCGGTTCGATAGCCTTCATTCCGGCTATAGCGAAGGGGCTCCGCGAAGGTCAGACGCAGCACAGTTTGCTGCATCGCAAAGTCACCTTTCTTGTAAAGATTCCAAGGGTTTGTCAGAAACTGGAGAGCCGGTTCGATAAATTCCGACAGGTGTCCCTTTGCAGGGAGCGCGGAATCGATTTTTTCTGCCAGTTTCAGGCGTTGATGCTCCAACTCTTCGATGCGCGCCTCATACGCACCGATCACGGTCGGGCTGGCTGCCTGCACGATGCGTCCGAGCAGGCGTTGTTGCAGAACTCGGCGCCGTGGGGGATTCACTGTGCGAATCCGTATGGTTAATAGGCTTACATGAACAAGCCAGCCCCCTCCCGCTACCGCACAACGAACTGGAAGTCCTATAA
>NZ_JBKEAE010000188.1:0-3564 GCF_047971885.1 Tropicimonas sp.
GCGGCGGCCATCCTCGAACTGCTCGTATTGCATGAAGACGAGGTTCCAGATCTCGACGAAGCGGTCGCCGTCCTCGTCGGGCGATCCCGGAGGGCCGCCCCAGATGTGGTCGCCGTGGTCATAGAATATCTCGGAGCACGGGCCGCAGGGGCCCGTGGGCCCCATCATCCAGAAATTGTCGTTGGTCGGAATGCGGATGATCCGGTCGTCCGGCAGGCCGGCCACCTTTTTCCACAGGTCGGCGGCCTCGTCATCGGTGTGAAACACAGTCACCAGCAGCCGCCCCGGGTCTATTCCCAGTTCCCTGGTGACCATCTCCCAGGCGAAGGGAATCGCCAGTTCCTTGAAATAGTCGCCGAACGAGAAATTCCCCAACATCTCGAAAAAGGTGTGATGCCGCGACGTGTATCCGACATTATCGAGATCGTTGTGCTTTCCGCCCGCGCGCACGCATTTCTGCGCCGTCGTGGCGCGCTTGTAGTCGCGGTGTTCAATGCCGGTGAACAGGTTCTTGAACTGGACCATGCCGGAGTTGGCGAACATCAGCGTCGGGTCGTTGCGCGGCACAAGCGGTGAGCTTTCCACCGCCTCGTGGCCCTGGCGGCGGAAGTAATCGATAAAAGTCGTGCGAATATCGTTCAGGCTGGGCATCTTCGTCTCCGGCGGCTTTGCCGCGCAGATGTAGCCGCCCCGGCAGAGGCTGTCCACTGGCAGGCGCGACGACATCCGGCCCTGTTGATGCGGATCTTTCTCGACCACCGGACAACGCGCAGTCAGGCATCAGTCCCTGCGGCCCACCGCGTCGCCGGATCATGCCCCGGCCCGATTTCAGTCTTCGAGAATTTCGTCGTCTTCGGGACTGGCATGGAAATCGAGCCCGTGCGCGGCGCGGATCTTGTCCTCGATCTCCAGTGCAATGGTCTGATTCTCCTTGAGAAACGCCTTCGCATTCTCGCGCCCCTGCCCGATCCGTTCATCCCCGTAAGAGAACCACGAGCCGGACTTATCGACCACGCCGGCCTTGACGCCAAGGTCGAGCAACTCGCCGGTCTTCGAGATCCCCTCGCCATACATGATGTCGAACTCGACCTGCTTGAACGGCGGGGCAACCTTGTTCTTCACCACCTTCACGCGGGTGGCGTTTCCGACAACCTCGTCGCGGTCCTTGATGGCGCCGATCCGGCGAATATCGAGCCGCACCGAGGAGTAGAACTTCAGCGCATTGCCCCCCGTGGTCGTTTCCGGGCTGCCAAACATGACGCCGATCTTCATCCGGATCTGGTTGATGAAGATCACGGTGCATTTCGAGCGTGAAATGGAGCCGGTCAGCTTCCGCATCGCCTGACTCATCAGGCGTGCCTGCACACCAACCGAGCTGTCGCCCATATCGCCCTCAAGCTCGGATTTCGGTGTAAGCGCGGCAACCGAATCGACAACCACCATGCTGACGGCCCCCGAGCGTACCAACGTATCCGTGATCTCGAGCGCCTGCTCGCCGGTGTCCGGTTGCGAGATCAGAAGCTCGTCCAGATCGATACCAAGCTTGCGCGCATACAGCGGGTCGAGCGCATGTTCGGCATCGACAAAGGCGCAGACCCCGCCCTTCTTCTGTTCCTCGGCGATGCAGTGAAGCGTCAGGGTGGTCTTGCCCGAGCTCTCGGGACCGTATATCTCGACGATCCGCCCCTTGGGCAATCCACCGATGCCAAGCGCAATATCCAGTCCAAGCGATCCGGTCGAGGTCGCTTCGATCTCGGCAACGGCATTTTCCGCGCCAAGCTTCATGATCGATCCCTTGCCAAACTGGCGTTCGATCTGGGCCAGAGCGCTTTCAAGCGCCTTCTGCTTGTCCGAATTCTGTCTGTCTGTCATGTCGAGAAGGTTCGCCATCGCCATTGTTCCGTCCTTATTTCACAGCCCGATCACTGCGGCAATGACCGCTTTGTTCGCTTATTGTTCTCGACTTATGAGTGCAACAAGAGAACATTTCAAGTCAAATCGAGTGGATCGATTTGCTCATGACAGTATTAACGTCTCGTGAACACCGCAGCACCGATACGGGCGACACCCTGTCATCCGGCGCCGGGGCTTGGCGGCGAACCCATTACACAGGAAAGATTCTGCCGGTGTCGCAAGCGGCTCTCGTCCGGCCTGGCATGTCGCAAAAGTCTCAGCCGATCTGCTGGCTGACGATTGCGGTCAATTCACTGAGAGAAAACGGCTTGGGCAGGAAGACCGAGTTCGGAATACGCGACTGATCGCCGGTGAAACTCTCTTCCGCATAACCCGACATGAATACCACCCGCACATCTGGCCGCGTTTTTCGCGCTTCCCGCACCCATGTCGGGCCGTCGATTCCCGGCATCACCACATCCGTCACGAATACCTCCACCTTCAGCGAAGGATCCTGCAGGATTTCGAGCGCCACCTCGGCCGAATCCGCCTCGAGAACGGTGAAGCCCCGCAACTGAAGCGCCCTCGACGCAAAGGCGCGGACCGGGGCTTCGTCCTCGACCAGCAACACCACCCCGCCCTCCTGCTGAAGCATCTGCCTGGGTGCGGCGAAAGCGGGATCGCCGGAACCGGATACGGCACGGTCGAAGGCGGGGAAATAGAGCGAGAAAGTCGTTCCCGAGCCGACGATCGAATCGACGAAGATATATCCGCCCGTCTGCTTGACTATACCGTAGGCCGTCGAAAGGCCCAGCCCGGTCCCTTCGCCGGTGCGTTTGGTTGTAAAGAAGGGCTCGAAAATCTTGGTCAGCTTGTCGGCCGGGATGCCGACACCTTCGTCGGATACGCGCACGACAACGTAATCACCGGCCGGAAGGGTCGCACGGTCCCGCAACAACGGCGCCTCGATATGCTTGCTTTCGGTTTCAATGCGGATCTCGCCCCCCTCTCCCATGGCGTCACGCGCGTTGACGACAAGGTTCATCAGCACCTGCTCGAGTTGCCGCTTGTCGGCCCGGATCGGCCTGAGACCCGGATCGTGTTTCAGCGACAGCGAAACCTTTTCACCGACCAGCCGATTCAAAAGATGTGTCAGGTCCGACAGCGTGTCGCGCAGGTCCAGAACCTCCGGCTGCAGGTTCTGCTTGCGGGAAAATGCCAGCAACTGGCCAACCAGGCTCGCCGCCCGGTTGGCGTTCTGGTTGATCTGCACCAGATCGCCGTAATCCTGATCGCCGTGGTCGTGCCGCAGCAGCAGAAGGTCGCAGTGCCCCGAGATGGCAGTGAGAAGGTTGTTGAAATCATGCGCCACACCACCGGCAAGCTGGCCGATCGCCTGCATCTTCTGGCTCTGGACAAACTGCGCCTCAAGCGTTTTCAGTTCGGTCGCATCGTACAGCACCGCAACCAGTGTGGTTCCTTCATCGTCAACGACACGGCCGAGCGTGATCTGGAGGTAGAGTTCCTTATCCGGAACGCTCGCGCGGACAAATTCGGGCCGGGCAAGCCCGCGCCCTTCAGCGGCTTCCTCCAGCCAGTCCCTGACCGAGCGGCCCAGCCCCTCGACAAGATCGGGGAACTCGCCCCCGATGTCGGCCACGGGCCCGAGAA
>NZ_JBKEAE010000126.1:0-8531 GCF_047971885.1 Tropicimonas sp.
TGAGCATGCGGTGTTGCAGCACGGCGTGGAAACCCGGCTTGTCAGGGATCGTGCCCTCGGGGATGTTCCACGCGGTTTCGCAGATCTTGCGGTGCTCCTCGTTGGTCACCACCATGTCGGCCGGCAGGCGGTGGGCAAAGGTGCCGACCTCGCGCGCCGTACCGCAGGCCGAGGGCTGGCCGGTCAGCGAGAAGGGCGAGTTGCCGGGTTCCGAGATCTTGCCGGTCAGCAGGTGCACGTTATAGACCAGCCCGTTGACCCACGAGCCGCGGGTGTGCTGGTTGAAGCCCATGGTCCACAGGCTCATCACCTTGCGGTTCGGATCGGCGTATTGCTGCGCCAGCCGCTCCAGCTGCGCCGCCGGAACGCCCGACATCTCGCTGGCCTTCTCCAGCGTGTATTCGGAGACCAGACCGGCGTATTCCTCGAAGGTGATCGGGGTAAGCTCGCCCGAGTTGGGATTTTCCGCCTCGAGCTGAAGCGGATTGTCGTCGCGCAGACCGTAGCCGATATCGGTTGCGGTCTTGGTGAAATTGACGTGGTTGCGGACGAATTCCTCGTTCACCGCCCCGTTCTGGATGATGTAATTGGCGATATAGTTGAGGATCGCGAGGTCGGTCTGTGGGGTGAAGATCATGCCGTTGTCGGCCAGTTCGAACGAACGATGTTCGAAGGTCGAAAGCACATGCACCTCGCAGCCCGGCCTGGTCAGCCGCGTATCGGTCAGCCGCGACCACAGGATCGGGTGCATCTCGGCCATGTTCGACCCCCAGAGCACGAAGGTATCGGCGTGCTCCAGATCGTCATAGCAGCCCATCGGCTCGTCGATGCCGAAAGCGCGGATGAAGCCGACCACGGCCGAGGCCATGCAATGCCGCGCATTGGGGTCGATATTGTTGGAACGCAGCCCTGCCTTCATGAACTTCGACGCCGCGTAACCCTCCCAGACCGTCCATTGACCCGAACCGAACATGCCGACGCTGGTCGGCCCCTTGGCCTTCAGCGCCGCCTTCCACTTCCGGGCCATGACATCGAAGGCCTCGTCCCACGAGACGGGCTCGAACTCGCCGTTCTTGTCGTAGACCCCGTTCGACTTGCGAAGCATCGGGGTAGTCAGGCGGTCCTGACCATACATGATCTTGGAAAGGAAATATCCCTTGATGCAGTTGAGCCCCCGGTTGACCGGCGCATCGGGGTCGCCCTGGGTCGCCACCACGCGCCCGTCCTTGGTGCCCACCAGCACCGAACAGCCGGTACCGCAATAGCGGCAGGCCGCCTTGTCCCAGCGGATATCGGGCGTGCGCGCCTGGGCCGAGGCCTCGCTGCCCGGCAGCGTGATGCCCGCGGCCGATGCGGTCGCGACGGCGGCGGTCGTTTTCAGAAAGGTCCGGCGGGATTCCGACATGGTCATGTATGGGCTCCGGTTCAGGTATGGCTGGGTGCGGCGGAAGCCGGCGTATCGGCGCCGGACAGCAGCGGGTCTTCGAAATGATGATAGGTCAGCGTCAGCGAAACGACCCCGGCGATCTGATGCAGATCCATGATGATGTCCGACGCGACGGCGGTGTCGGTATCCTCGACCACGACGACGAGTCTTGCGTCGTCGGTCTGGGCGTGGACCTCGACCCCGGCGGTCGCCTCCAGCACCCGCCGGACGCTTTCCACCGCGTCGGGCGCTGCATGGATCAGGCAGCCGCAGATGTTCATGCCGTCGCCTCCGCAAGGTCGGGCTGGAACCTGACCAGAGTGATCGCCCCGGCCGGGCAGCAACCGACGCAGGCGCCGCAGCCGACACATCTGTTCTGGTCAATCTGCGGCCGCGCCTGCCCGCCCGGCATGGGCCGGAAACGCAGCGCCGAATGGTCGCAGAAATCCTGGCAGGTCCGGCAGAAGACGGCGTTCAGGCCAAGGCAGTTGGGCTGCGGCTGCGCAACCCAGGTCCAAGTCTCTCTGCCCGCGCC
This sequence comes from Tropicimonas sp., assembly GCF_047971885.1. Lineage (NCBI taxonomy): Bacteria > Pseudomonadati > Pseudomonadota > Alphaproteobacteria > Rhodobacterales > Roseobacteraceae > Tropicimonas > Tropicimonas sp. Next base: position 1,962 of record NZ_JBKEAE010000126.1, read on the forward strand.
ACTCAACGCGCCGGTGGGGCAGGCTTCGATGCAGGCCTCGCAGAAGGTGCAGGCACCACGCGCGAAATCGAGCCGCACCCTGCCGCCCGCGTCGCGCGTGTCACGAACGATGATCCCTTCCGGGCAGGCGCCGATACAGTCGCCGCATCCATCACATTGACGCATGAACGCTTCGGGAGCGGATGCGCCGTAGGGGCGCGGGATATCGGCGTGCGCGAAATTTGCCCGGAGCAAATCCCGCCGGCTGGTCTCGGTGGCCATTGGCTGCCTGTTCTTCTTCTTGCGCTCAGTATAACGCACATGCCGCCGATCACGAATTGACAAAAGTCATGCCAAATCCGCATGTTACCGCTCTCAACCGCTCGCCCGCGACAGGTTTCAACCGCCGCGCGCGTTCCGGACACCGCGCTCACGCGATCTGACGGGCATATGCGCCTATGTCGGTGGCACGATCCCGAGATAGGCGGCAATCGCCAGACGGTCGTCATCGGACAGGTGGCTCATGTTCTCGATCACGTCCACCATCTCGCCCCCGGCCGAATCGTAATCCGGCGTGAAGCCCGATTTCAGATATTCGGCGATATCCCGTTCTGACCAGTCGAGCCCACCGGGCGTGATATCGGGTATCCTGCCCCTGCCGGCCGGGTTGGGCGCGCCGCTCAGCCATTCGTCGAGCCGCAATGCCCCCAGCGCATTGCGCGGCGTATGGCATTCGCCGCAATGGCCCGGCCCCTCGACCAGATAGCGCCCCAGCCGTTGCTGATCGGTCAGGTCGTCGCGGTCCACCACCCATCCATCCCTGAGGAACAGAAGTTTCCACAAGCCCACCGCGCGGCGGATGCTGAAGGGAAAGCCCACCTCGTGCGGCTGGCTCGGCGTCGCGTCGGCGGGCAATGTCGCGAGAAATCCGTGCAGCGCAACGATATCGGACACCTCCATGCGGGCGTAGGAGGTATAGGGGAACGCGGGATAGAAATGCTGCCCCTCCGGCCCCGTGCCCTTCATCATCGCATCGGCAAGTTCGAGCGCGGTCCAGTCGCCGATGCCCTGGTCCGGATCCGACGAGATGTTGGGCGCCAGAAAGGTCCCGAAATCCGACGCGAACCTGCGCCCGCCCGAAAGCACCAGCTTCGCATCCCCCTCCGCGCCGGGTGCAGAATGGCACGAGGCGCAGCCGCCGGCGTAAAAGACGGTTTCGCCGCGCGCAACATCGGCGGCGATTCCGTCGAGCGCGCCGGGATCGACATGCCCGGGCGCGGAAAGAAACCAGCCAACCCCTGCGAGCGCCGCCCCGAGAACCAGAACGGATCCAACCACATGTTTCACCGGATGCTCCCTCAGTCGTCGGGCGCGCGATATGCCTTGTGGCAGGCACTGCACGCACCGCCCAGCGGGCCCATGGCGCCTTGCAGCGCGGCCAGGTCGGTGCCCGCCGCCGTCTGCATGGCGAGCGCGGCATCACCAAGAGCCTTGCCCTTGGCCGCCAAATCGTCGAAATTCGCCCATACATCCGGCAGGGCGCGCGAGTTCGTGTCCACAGCGTTGTCGGTTCCCTGCGGCCAGAACGCGGACTGGTCGATTTGTGTCAGCAGTACAATGTTGTTTGCCGCTTTCGTCGCCATGTCGGCGTCATAGGCGATCTCCTGCTTAGCCATGGCCCCAAGCTGGCCGAGGTTGAAAGCGTAGAGATGCATGACGGATTGTCGGGCGTCGATGGCAGGGTCGGGTCTGTCCTGGGCGAGTACCGGTGCGGTTATCAAGACAGCGGCTAGGCTGATGACACCTGGCATGATTGCGTGGCGCATGGTCTGGCTCCTGTTTTCGGTCTCGTGCGGGGCACAACTGCAGGATGCAGACTTTTGGGTGTAATTGTAATTTTTTTTTGATATCGGCGAAAAAATGTACAGGCAGAACTGGGACGATATCCGATTTGTTCTTGCGGTGGCCGATACCGGCTCCGTGAACGCAGCAGCCAGCCGGCTCGGCGTGACGCACGCCACCGTGCTGCGGCGCGTCGGCATGTTCGAGGAGCGGCACGGACAGCCTGTGTTTCAGAAGCTCTCCACCGGATACCGCGTTCTGCCGGCAGCGGAGCCCATCCTGCTGGCGGCGCGCAAGGTCGAGGATTCCATTCTCGCGGTGAACCGCGCCTTTCTGGAGGCCGATCAATCCATGGCCGGCGAGGTGCGGATCACCTCGACCGACAGCCTTTGCAAGTTCGTCCTGCCACCGGTCATCCGCAAGATCGCCGGGCGCTTCCCCCAGCTGACACTCATCCTGCTGGGCGGTAACTCGCGAAGGGATTTCTTCCGGCTCGGCGCGGATATCGCGGTACGCCCCGCCATCGTCAACGAGGCCGGAATGACCGGGCGCGAGGTCAGCCGGTTCGGCATCTCGCTCTACCGGAGCGACGCATCGGAAGACCGCTGGCTCGGGTTCGAGGGAGCGCTGAGAAACTCGCGGGTCGGCATCTGGATGGACGAACATGTCCGCTCCGACAAGATCATTCACCGCGCCGACAGCTTCGTCTTCCTCCAGGAACTCGTCGCGGCGGGAATGGGCAAGGCGATATTGCCGCGCTTCATCGGCGATACCGACCCGCGCCTGATACGGATGGACGACGAGATGCCCGGCTTTTCGGCGCCGCTATGGATTGCGACCGTCGAGGAAATGTCGCGAAACGCGCGGTTCCGCGCGGTTCAGGACGTATTGGCGGCGGAAATCGACGTGGCGCTGCGCCCCTTTCGCGGCGTGGAAAACGAATGGTAGGCCCCCGGAGCCCTGATGCCAGCCGCCGGTTGGAAGCGCCCGGCGCCAAACCGGCTCAGAGATTCGATTTCCCCTCGAGCCCGAGGAACCGCCGCGCCGCGACCCATATTCCCGGCAGCCGCGGCGGCCCGGCAAGACCGTCCACCACCGCCAGCGCGTGATCGGGCATGCGCCGCTGGGCAAAGTCCCGCCCCCAGTCGAGGAACGCCGGCGCGTCCTCCGGACGCAGGCGGCAGGCACTGCCGACAAGGCCGATCAGCGTTTCGGGCGGCGAGTACCATTCATCCTGAATCGCCGAAACCCGCCGCCGCATCACCGTCGCGGCAAGCCGCATCGCTGCCGAACCGGAATAGGCCGCCAGCAGACGGCCCATTTCGGCATGCGAATAGCCGATGAGCGGCGGAAAGGTATCGAAGAAAATCGCCTGCCCGTCGATCACCGCAAGGTTGCGGATCGACGGGTGAAAACCGATCCGCCCGGGCCGGCCGGCAACGAAGGCCCAGAAAGTGGCAATGACCTCGCCGGCCGCCTCCATCAGATCGAGCGCTCCGTCGAGGCTGGCCGATATCATTTGCGGGCGCATCATGCTGTCTGCGGGCAACGCCTGCTGCACGATTACCGGCACCCGCTCTCCGCCCGTCTCCAGCAGGACAAATTCAGTCTCGGGCAACGGAACACCGCTGTCCCGCAGCACCGCGACATACGCCTCATGGGCCCCGGCCAACCGGTCGAGCGCAACCGTGTGGCCGCCCCCGCGATAGACCTTGATCACCCGATCGGCGAAGGGGCCGGCATCGGGACGGAACGGGGCGCAGAAATATCCCAGTTTCGATATCGGCTCGCCACCCTGCCCGGTGCCGTCACCGATCAGTTTCAGCAGTTCCGCCCGCTGCTCGCCAAGCATGGTTTTCCTTTCAACACCCGCCGGGCGCACCCGAACCGATCACCGCCATTCTGTCGGGAGACAGCCAATCTACCGGACGACGTGCACCGAACAATCGGCATGGCGCACCACGCGCGCGGCGGTCGAGCCGAGGAAGAAATCCTGCATTCCCGGGCGATGGCTGGCAATCACGATGCAATCGGCCTTCTTGTCGTCGGCGTAATCGAGAATGGTGCGGGCGGAATGCCCCTGAACCACCATCACCTCGGCGCCCTTGATGCCTTCGGCCAGCGCCGACAGGCCCGCCGTGATATCGGCCCGCGCCTTTTCCAGATGATCGGCGGGCAGGTATTCGGTGGCATATTGCGGCAGGTGCTCCATCACATGCAGCAGGGTGATCGTGGCGTCCTCGGCACCCAGCGCCTGAGCGATCCCCAGCGCCTGGCGTGCGTTGCGGTCGGCCTCGAACGAAACGGGGACAAGAATGTGGTGATACATGGTGCAATTGCTCCTTGGTCATTCAGGTATCCCCGGGGCTGCCAGGGCGTTGGGTGGTTGCGGCGCGGCGCGGCAGGCGCGGAACGGGCCGGAAGGAAAGGCTCCGGCAGCGCCTCCGGCACCGGCGGGCAACGGATCGCGGCAACGGCGCGGAACGGAAAATCGAACTTTGCGCGCCTCCCTGCCAATCGCGCGTCGCCGGCAAGGTGCGCCGCAAAGCGCAAAGACGCAAGTGCGATGAATCGACAGGCCCCCGCCGGCGCGAACGCAATCCGAGCGTCGGGTTCACAACTCCTCGACCATCAGCACACCCGGCACCGCCCTGAGCGCGCCCCGCACCTGCGGACTGACCGGCAGTTCGGTTCCGATTTCGAGGTCCACCTCGCCCGGCAGCGCCGGATCGAGCAGCGTCAGCGTGATCGGTCCCCTGAGCCGCACCGTTCCCGCCTCGGCGGTGCGGCGCAGGATCGACTGGACCACCGGAACCGCATCGCCATGGTTCATGAACAATCGCAGGCCCCTGGCACTGCCCGTCGTGATCGCGCTTGCCTGATCGATGGGCTGCACCCCCTTGCAAAGCAGGCTGAGTTGGTCGGATTCGAGCGTCGCCTCCGCCGTGATGACCACGTTCTGACCCGGCTCCAGATGGTCGCGCGATCTTTCGAGCACCTCGGAAAACGCCCGCGCCTCGTAAAGCCCGGTCGGATCCGAAAAGGTGACAAAGGCAAACCGATGTCCGCGCGCCGACTTGCGCTCCTGGCAGACGGCGACGGTGCCCGCCATCCTGACCACGGCGGGGCCGAGTCTGGCGCGTTCGCGAACCTGCTGGACTGTCAGTACATCGCGGCGGCGCAGCGCGGGCATGTAATCGTCGAGCGGATGACCCGAAAGGTAAAATCCGATCGCCGCATGTTCCTCGCGCAGCCGTTCGCTGGGCAGCCAGTCCTCCACATCCCTCAGGCGCGGCTCGGGCAGGTCGTCCCCCGCCTCGCCGAACAGCGATACCTGGTTCGAATTGCGCTGGTCGTGGATCGCGGCGGAATAGGCGACGAGCGCGTCCAGCCCGTCGAGCACGCGGCGCCTGTTGCGGTCGAGCACGTCGAAGCAGCCGGCGCGGGCCATCATTTCCAGTGCCCGCTTGCCGACGTGCTTGAGATCGACCCGGCGGGCGAAATCGAACAGGTTGACGAAGGGTGCATCCGCCCGCCCCTCGACCACCAGCCGCATTGCATCCTGCCCCACGTTCTTGAGCGCGGCGAGCGCATAGACGATCTTGCCCCCGGCCACTCCGAAGGTCTCGATCGAACGGTTGACGCAGGGCGGCACGATCACGATCCCGAGGCCGCGCCGCACCTCCTCGGCATAGACCGCCAGCTTGTCGGTCAGGTGAATATCGCAATTCATGATCGCGGCCATGAACTCGACCGGGTGGTTCGCCTTCAGCCATGCCGTCTGGTAGCTGACCACCGCATATGCGGCGGCGTGGGATTTGTTGAAACCGTAGTTGGCGAACTTCTCCAGCAGGTCGAACACCTCGCCCGCCTTCTTCTTGCCGACCCCGTTCGCCACCGCGCCGTCGATGAACTTCGGCCGCTCCTTGTCCATGTCCTCCCTGATCTTCTTGCCCATGGCACGGCGCAGCAGGTCGGCGCCGCCCAGCGTGTAATTCGCCATCTCCTGCGCGATCTGCATCACCTGCTCCTGGTAGACGATGATGCCCTGCGTCTCCTCAAGGATATGGTCGATCAGCGGGTGGACGGATTCGCGCTCCTTGAACCCGTTCTTGACCTCGCAATAGGTCGGGATATTCTCCATCGGGCCGGGACGGTAGAGCGCCACCAGCGCCACGATATCCTCGATGCAGGTGGGTTTCATGCGCCTCAGCGCATCCATCATCCCGGTGCTTTCCACCTGGAATACCGCGACCGTCCTGGCTGCGGCATAAAGCTCGTAGGTCTTGGCGTCGTCGAACGGGATCCGGTCGATATCCACCTTCACCCCGCGCTTCTTCAGCAGGTCGAGCGCGGTCTGGATCACCGTCAGCGTCTTGAGGCCAAGGAAGTCGAACTTGACCAGCCCCGCCTGCTCGACCCAATTCATGTTGAAAAGGGTCGCCGGCATCTCAGATCGCGGATCGCGGGAGAGCGGCACCAGTTCGTCAAGCGGCCGGTCCCCGATCACCACCCCGGCGGCGTGCGTCGAGGCATTGCGCAACAGCCCCTCGACCTGCTGGCCGCAGGTCAGCAACCGGTCGACCACCTCCTCGCTGCGCGCAGCCTCGCGCAGCCGCTCTTCGGTCGCCAGCGCCTTTTCGATGGAGACGGGCTTGACCCCCTCCACCGGGATCATCTTGGAAAGCCGGTCGACCTGCCCGAAGGGCATCTGCAACACCCGGCCCACATCGCGCACCGCCGCCTTCG
>NZ_JBKEAE010000054.1:0-8422 GCF_047971885.1 Tropicimonas sp.
GTGCGGCGAGCGCCGTCATCATGCCGATGGGTCCCGCGCCGGTCACGACACCGATGTCACCGGGCTGGATGCGGGCGCGCAGCGCGCTCTGCATGCCGATGGCGAAGGGCTCGACCATCGCCCCCTCGGCGAAGGAAACCGTATCGGGCAGCCGGTAGGTGAAGGCGGCCGGATGGACGACCTCGGGCGTGAGACAGCCATGAACCGGCGGCGTCGCCCAGAAGGTGACCGCCGGATCGACGTTGTAGATGCCCAGCTTCGAGGCCCGCGAAGTTGGATTGGGTATGCCCGGCTCCATGCACACCCGGTCGCCGGGTTTGAGGTGAGTCACGTTCGCACCGGTCTCGACGACCACGCCGGCAGCCTCGTGGCCGAGGATCATCGGCTCTTCCACCACAAACGGGCCGATCTTGCCGTGTGTATAATAGTGCACGTCCGAACCGCAGACACCGACGGTCCGGATCGCAACCCGTACGTCGTCGGGACCGGGTTCCTGTACCAGCGGGAAATCCCGCAGCGACAGTATTCCCTTCTCCTCAAGCACAAGCGCAATTGCCATTAGATTCTCCTCATTGCCTCGATACCGGTTCTGCCCGACCGGGCGCCGGCCACCTGTACAAGCAAACAGCAGGATTTCCGTGACTGTAAATGCGGTATTTCGAACGACGGGTGGAGTGATTATCTGCACCGACCAAAATAGTATCGAAGGCGACGGCATCGTTCTCCGGCTTTGCCGGGCAGAAGCCGGCAAAACCTGTTTGGGTGTCGAGATCATGCCGCATTTCCGGCAGACACGGCGCAGGGCCAGGCCGCATGCGATGCCTGGCGGAACCTCACCGGATCGCGACGCATTGTAGCGGGCAGCGGCGACCGTGCGTCGGTACATGGGCGTGTGGTCCGGTTTCCAGTCCCGCTAACATCCCGTCTTTGAAAGCCGAATCCGGGGCGGCGATGGATTCTGACCGATAATCCGGCGTGAGTTGCGGATATCGGTTGCGACCCCCCGAAACACACGCCGCTTTACATTACAATAACGCTTTGTGACATTTTTTCTGCCGCTTGCGTTTCGGACGCTTCCGAAGTGGGTGGAAGGGTAGCGGAGGAACGGGCTTTCATTCGAACCATGCGGTCGGTCTGCGGGCGAAGTCGCCGGCAGAGCGGTGATGTTTGCCAATGGCCGGCCGGCATGTGGGCTGTGGTGCGTAACGATGGAGGGGTAGAGTGGCTGCGACAGACTTGTCCGAGGTCTCGAAGGCGAAGACCGAATTCGTTCCCAAATCCCTGCGGGTGCCCTTTGTCCTTCTGGTCCTGTGTTTCACCGCCTGGGGTGCGGCCGCCAACCTGACCGACATTCTGGTCGGGGTGTTCCGCGGCATCTTCGACATGACCAACCTGCAGTCGTCGCTGGTGCAGTTCGCCTATTACGGCGCCTATTTCCTGCTGGCGCTGCCGGCAGGGTTCATCAACAACCGCTTCGGCTACAAGGCCGGCGTGCTGGTCGGTCTGGGGCTGGCGGCCGTCGGCGGGATTCTGTTTCTTCCTGCAAGCAGGGTGCTTGCCTACGAGATGTTCCTTGTTGCGCTGTTCGTGCTGGCGGCGGGGCTTTCCATTCTCGAAACCTCGGCCAACCCTTTCGTCATCGCCATGGGAGACGAGGCGACGGCGACCCGCCGGCTCAATCTGGCGCAGGCGTTCAATCCCATCGGCGCCAATATCGGCGTTCTGATGGGGGCGGTGATGATCCTGCCGGCGCTGACGCCGGAATCGAGCAAGGCGATCATGACGGCAGAACAGTTGCGCGCCAGTCAGGAGGCCGATCTGGCGCTTGTGCTGGCGCCGTATCTCGGCATCTCGGCGGTGCTGATCCTGATCTGGCTGCTGATCTTCTTCCGGCATTTCGATCTGCCGTCGCAGCCACCCTATGGCCCGCCCGGGGCGTCGGGCAATATCGCCAGCCGGCTCTGGAACAACAGGCATTACCGCTACGGCGTGATGGCGCAGTTCTTCAACGTCGCGGCGCAGACCTGCATCTGGACCTTCACCATCCTCTACGCGCAGGACGTTGTCGGCGTCTCGCCCGAGAATGCGGGCTGGTGGCTTCAGGCGAGCCTGATCATCTTCCTGATATCGCGCTTTGTCATGACCTGGCTGCTGGGCATCTTCCGCCCCACTCTGCTGCTGTTCGTCATGGCGCTGTTCGGCGTTGCCTGCTGCCTGACCGCGATGTCGGTGCTCAACATTGCCGGACTGATCGCGGTGGTCTCGGCGTCCGCAGCGCTGTCGCTGATGTTCCCGACCATCTACGGCGTGGCGTTGCAGGGGCTTGGGCAGGATGCGAAGTTCGGATCCGCCGGGCTTGTCATGGCCATCCTGGGCGGTGCGATCATGCCGATGGTGCACGGCGCGGTGATGGACCAGATCGGCCCGGCGATGGGCTATGCGGTTCCCGGCATCTGCCTGATGATGGTCGGTGCCTACGCGCTGTTCGATCTGAGGAACCCGCGCCCGGCGCCGGGCGCGAAACAGGAGCGTCCCCTGGCCGGAGGTGAAACGTCATGACCAGCTTCTCGAACAAATCATGGCGGCGCGCCGGCACGGTGTTGCTGGCGGGGCTTCTGCTGACGCTTGCCGCCTGTGACGACGACGGTGACGATGATGTCACGATCGGGCTCATCACCAAGCAGGAGATGAACCCCTACTGGGTGACCATGCGCAGGACGGCCGAGAAAACCGCAAAGGACGAGGGCGTCGCGCTTCTGACCGGCACCGGCGAGAGCGACGTGGATGTCGATGGCCAGTTGGCGGTGCTGGAAACCATGATCGCGGCGCGGGCCGGGGGCATCCTGATCGCGCCGACCAGTTCGACCGCGCTGCTGCCGGCGATTCAGGCGGCGCGGGACGCCGGGGTGATCGTTATCGCGCTGGATACGCCGGTTTCTCCGCCCGAGGCGGTCGATGCCTATTTCGCCACGGACAACGAGGCGGCCGGGCGGCTCGTCGGGCAATATGCCGTCGCCAAGGCGGAGGAGCTTGGCATAATGCCGAAGATCGCCATGCTCGATCTCGCGCCTGGTATCAGCTCGGGAGAGGAGCGGCATGCGGGTTTTCTGGCGGGCTTTGGCATCCCTGAGGACGATCCGGCCATCGTCGCGCGTGCCGATACCGAGGGGCACCGGACCCTTGGCAGGGAGCGGATGGACGAAATCCTGCGTCAGCACCCGGATGTGAACGTCATCTACACGGTGAACGAACAGGCCGCGTTGGGCGCGCTCGAGGCGCTGAAGCAGGCCGGGGTGAACCTGCGCCGTACGGTTCTGGTGTCGATCGACGGCGGCTGCGCCGCGATCAAGGGCGCGGTACGGCAGGGCGAGATCGACGCGACGGCGATGCAGTTCCCCGAGAACATGGCGCGCGAGGGCGTGCGGGCGCTGGCCGCCGCGCTGCGGGGCGGCGACACGCCGACCGGTTACCTCGATACCGGGGTGCGGCTGATCACCGACGACAAGGCGCCCGGTGTGCCGTCGGAGGATGTTGCCTATGGTGTGCGTAACTGCTGGGGCGAATGATCGCCTGATCGCCCGCCGCCCGGTCACAGCGCACGGGCAAGCCGGGCAAGATGCGACCACAGCGCCGCAGCATCCGGCCGTTCGACCCAGATGCGCGCACCCTGCCCGTCGCCGGCCAGCAGCGCGCATGTGCCGGCAAAAAGACATGCGGCCGATGGCGCGCCGGGCGGTGCGCCGGTGCCGGCGGCGATGATATCGGCATGGCCGGGGCCATGTAGGCCGATCTGAAGATACAGGTCATCGGCCGCGCTGGTGGCAAAGCTGCCCTGCCAGCCTTCGGTATCCGGCGGGGCTGCGGCGCAAAGCAGTGCACGGTCGCGGGCGATGCGCAGGGCGAAGGGGCCATCGGGCAGCCGCTCCATCAGCCCGAGCAGGGGTGCTGCGGGCGCAAGCGTGCCGATTGCCGCGCCGAGATCGCCCGAGATCAGCGTTGCACCCGCCGGCGGCCGGCAGAAAAGCGTCACCGCGCCTGCCGTGAGCGTTTCGCCCGGCTCGGGCGTGCGGGTGGTCCAGTCGTGTTCAGGCATGGAGCCGGTCTCCTTCGGGATCGAGGGCACAGGGCCCGGTCACCCGCGCGCGCGTGGTTTCCCCCAGGTGGAAAACCTGTACCTCCCGGCCGGCCAGCGCCCGCCCGCCCTCGATCATCGCCAGCGCGATCGGGCGGTTCAGGAAGGGGCTGAAACAGCTCGACGTGACAAACCCCGCCGACCGCCGCGGCTCGTCCTGCGGCAGGATATGGGCACCAACCGGCAGGGGTGTGCCGCCCGCCACCTCCAGCCCGACAAGCTGCCGGCGATCCGGGCGCATGGCCTCGGGGGTGAAAAGCGCGCGGCGCCCTGAATATTCGTCCTGCCGCCGCTCACGCGGCCCGCCCCAGCCGAGATCCTGCGGCATGGTCACGCCGTCTGTGTCCTTGCCGATCAGGATGAACCCCTTTTCGGCACGCAGGATCATCACCGCCTCGAGCCCGATCCAGCGTCCGTCCGTCTGTTCCCTCGCCGCGTCGAGCGCCGCAAGGAGTGCCGGGCCACGGCGCGCCGGAACCGAAAGCTCGTACGAGCGGTCGCCGGTAAAGCTGACCCGCGCAACCCGGAGCGCATGGCCGTTCCATTCCGCACCGGTCACCGCCATGTGGGGCAGGGCTGTATCGTCGGTCACCGCCGCCGGCAGACCCGCCGCGACGAGCAGCGTGCGTGCCCGGGGGCCGGTCACGCTGAGCGTTACCCATTGGGCGGTGACATCGTGCAGGAACACGTGCCGGGGGTCGAACCTGTCCTGCCGCGCCTCCTCGAGCAGCAGCCTGACCGACGCCACATGCCCCGACGAGGCGGAGACGACGAAGCGATTCTCGGCCAGCCGCAGAACGACGCCATCGTCGTGCACCACGCCCGTTTCCGACAGCATGAACCCGTAGCGGGCGCGCCCCGGTTTCAGGGTGGACATGCGGACGTAGCCGCAGAAATCCAGCAGGTCGGCGGCGCCCGGCCCGATCACCTCGATCTTGCCGAGAGACGAGGCATCGTAGAGCCCTGCCGTCTCGCGCGCGGCCAGTGCCTCGGCCCGCGTTGCGGCGGTTTCCTCGGGCCCGTACCAGGCAGGACGCAGCCAGCCGCCGTATTCGCGGAACACCGCACCCCGTGCCCGGTGCAGCGGTTCGAGCGAAAGCCGCCGTGGCGGGTTGAACGCCTCGCCCCGGCGCATGCCACCGATCACCCCCAGCGGGACCGGCGCAAAGGGCGGACGATAGGTGGTGGTTCCGGTCTCGGGAATGGTCCGCCCGGTCAGGGCCGACATGGCTGCCAGACCGGCGAAATTGGCGCTGCGCCCCTGATCGGTGGCCATGCCAAGCGCGGTGTAGCGCTTCAGGTGTTCGACCGAGGTGAAACCCTCGCGCGCGGCGAGCGCCACGTCCTTGAGCGTCACGTCGCTTTGCGGGTCGATCCACTGGCGCCCCCTGAGCGACGGGTCGGGGCGCATGGTCACGAGCGTCCAGGCGGTGCCGCCAGCCTGCGGCGCAGGGCCTGTGCCCGCCGCCGCCGCGTGTCCCTGCGCCAGCGCATCGGCCAGTCCGAACGCGCCGTTCGCCGCCCCGGCGACACTCAGGGGGGACGATCCGGGGCGCGGGACCAGCGCGTCCGAAGCGGCATCGAAATCGAGCCTGCCGCCCGCCTGGCAATGCAGGTGAACCGACGGCGTATAGCCGCCCGATACGAGGATCGTGTCGGCATCGATGCGTTCGCCGTTCACCGTTGCGGCGGCAACCTCGCGCCGGCCATGCGCATGGGTCAGGCGGGCCTGACGGATCAGCCGCACATCGTCGGGGGCGGCGGGCGTTTCGCCCCGCACGTCGGCCAGAACCACCTGGCAGCCGGCTTTGGCAAGGGCGCGGGCGATGGGATATGTGGCGTCGTTGCCGGTGGCCATCACAATCCGCCGGCCGGCCACCGCACCGTGGAGTATCAGATAATGCAGGGCCGCCTCGGCGGACATCACCCCGGGCAGGTCGTTATTGGCAAACCAGAGCGGCCGTTCGATGGCGCCCGAGGCAAGAACCGCCGCCCCGGCGCGCAGCAGCCAGTGGCGATCGGGTTTTCCCCGCCGCCGTTCCCAGATTGCGAAAAGGCCGTGATCGAAGGCGCCCCAGACGGTTCCTCCGGTCATGATCCGGCCGCCCGCCGCGCTGATGGCGGCAACGGTTGCCGCAGCGAATTCCTGCCATGGCGCTCCGTCGATCTCGCCACCGCGCCAGCGCAGGCTGCCGCCGGCCTCGTCCGCCTCGTCGATCAGCCAGACGGTTTGGCCCCGCACCGCAGCGGCTCGTGCGGCGGCAAGACCGGCCGGCCCGGCGCCGATTACCAGATGATCGCAGCGGGCGTTGATCCGGGGCACGTCGGCGGGCGGGTGGTTGTCCGGATCGAGCCTGCCCATCCCCGCCATGCGGCGGATCATCGGTTCCCACCGCATCCAGCCGGGGGTCATGAAGGTCTTGTAATAGAACCCGGCGGGCAGAAAGCGGTGGGCACGGTCGATCAGACGCCCCCGGTCGCGCGCCGCATCGGGCGCGGTGTTGACCGAACGCAGGTCCATCCCGGCGCTCAGGGCCATCGTCGTGGCGCGCAGGTTCGGCGTGGTCCGGCCGGCAAGGGTCACATCGAAGATGGCGTTCGGCTCTTCGCCCCCCATGCCCCAGAGCCCGCGCGGGCGGTGGTATTTGTAGCTGCGGCCCAGAATGCGCGGGCCGCCCGCCAGAAGGGCCGAGGCGAGCGTGTCGCCGGCATAACCGGTCAGCGGCCGCCCGTCGAAGGTGAAGGGCAGGGGGCGGGACCGGTCGATCCGGCCCAGCGTTTCGTGGCGCCAGCCGCTCATGCCTGCCTCCCCGGGAGCACCTCGGCGCTGAGAACCTCGCGCGTGCGCCTGTCACGCGTCATGACGAAGAATTCGCCGCAGCTCAGATGCACCCAGACCTCGCGGGCGGGGCCGAGCGGTGCATCGTTCATGTAGAGGTAATCGGCCCAGTCGCCATCGCTGACCCCGGGTGCGGGTTCGAGTCGGCGCTTGCCCGCCTCGGCGGCAAAATGAAACTCGGTCTCGTCGCGCGGGCCGCAGAAGGGGCAGGGGAAGCGTTGCATGGTTTATCCTCGCTCAATGCGCGATGCCGGAACCCGCGGCCTCGTCGATCATCCGCCCGCGCGCGAAACGGTCCAGATCGAAGGGGCGGCTGATCTCGTGGTGACGGCCCGTCGCCAGCAGATGCGCCAGAAGCCAGCCGCCCGCCGGCGTGGCCTTGAATCCGCCGGTCCCCCAGCCGCAGTTGACATAGAGCCCCGCCGGCCCGACCGGGCCGATCACCGGCGAACTGTCGGGCACCACATCGACCACGCCGGCCCACTGGCGCAGCAGTTTCAGTTGTCCGAAGGCCGGGAACATCTCCAGCAGGCCCGAGATGACGGCCTCTTCGGCGGGCAGGTTGCCGCGCTGTCCATGAGTCGGTACCCGGTCGAGCCCGCCGCCGAAAACCAGCTCTCCCTTGTCAGACTGGCTGACGTAGGTCCCGGTCCCGAGATAGAGCAGCACCGTATCGAGCACCGGCTTGACCGGCTCCGAGACGAAAGCCTGCAACGCATAGGTATGGATCGGCAGCCGTACGCCGGCGGGTGCAGCCAGCCCCGGCGTGGCGCCTGCGGCGGCGAGGCCGACCCGCCCGGTGCGGATCGTCCCGCGCGTGGTCTTCAGGCCGGCTATTGCGCCACCTTCGACCAGCAGGCCGGTGACGGCGCAATTCTCGACGATATCGACGCCAAGCGCGCTGGCAGCACGGGCATAGGCCCAGGCCACGGCATCGTGGCGCGCAACCCCGGCCCGGCCCTGCCAGACCCCGCCGAGGCAGCGGAAGCGCGCCCCGGCGGTCTGGTTGAGCAGCGGAATGCGTTGCAGCGCCTCGGCCCCGTCCATCAGCCTGCCGTCGACGCCGTTCAGTTGCATCGCGTTGGCGATGCGGGTGCAGATTTCCATCTGCATCGGCGTATGTGCGGCGATGAGCATGCCCCGCTGCGACAGCATGATGTTGTAGGTCAGTTCGCGGCTCAGTCCCTCGTAGAGCCGCAGCGCCAGGTCGTAGAGTGCGACGCTTTCGGGATAGAAGTAGTTCGACCGCACCACCGTCGTGTTGCGTCCGGTGTTGCCACCGCCGATCCAGCCCTTTTCCAGCACCGCGACCCGGCTCATCCGGTGGTTTCTGGCCAGGTAATACGCGGTGGCGAGCCCGTGCCCGCCACCGCCGACGATCACCGCGTCATATCCGTCGCGCGGCACGGCCTTGCGCCAGGCGGGTTGCCAGCCGCGATTGTCGCGCAGCC
>NZ_JBKEAE010000134.1:0-29109 GCF_047971885.1 Tropicimonas sp.
GTTATAGGACTTCCAGTTCGTTGTGCGGTAGCGGGAGGGGGCTGGCTTGTTCATGTAAGCCTATTAACCATACGGATTCGCACAGTGAATCCCCCACGGCGCCGAGTTCTGCAACAACGCCGACCAAAGGCGGCATGAACACCAAACTGCATGCCATCTGCGACAGCCAGGGGCGCCCGCTCGACCTGTTCGTCACCGCCGGGCAGGTCAGCAACTCGGGCAGCACAGGTGCATCGCCGATATTGCCGGTGGTGACCCCGACGGCCCGAACCTCCAGTGTTTCTTCGTCGATCCCAATGTGTATCTTACGCCAAATCCGGCGCTTCGGCCCACCGTGCTTGCGGGCGTTCCACCTCCTTCGCCTTCGGCCTTGATGCCGGTACTGTCGATGAGGAGGCTCAGCGGACCCGTTCCGCCACGATACGGCAGGCTCACGCTCGGTGTCTTCCGGCGGCGGCACAGGGTGCTGTAGTCGGGCACGGCCCAGTCCAGCCCGGCCAACCGCAAAAGGCTTTCCACAAAGCCGGACGTTTGCTGAAGCGGCATTCCGAACAGCACCTTCAAGGACAAACAGGCCTGGATCGCGGCGTCGCTGAATTGTTGTTGGCGCCCACGCTTCCCCGCAGGCTGAGGCGTCCAGATCATCTCAGGATCAAACCAGATCGACAGCGATCCGCGCTGCTTCAGCGCGCTATTGGACGATTGACAGTTCGTGGTCTTGTACTTCGTAGGGGCCCAACTGCTCATACCACCCAGCTATCATGCTGGATTCGCAAGATGAATCTCCTACGTATTTGCGCAACAAAGCCAGTCCAGCCGAAAAACGTGGGGTATTTCCCGCATCAGAGAGACCTTCGGACATTTTTCCGCAGCTCTTCAGCGGGATCTGCGCCGTGGCAGGGCTGCGGGGTGAAGACCCGGGGACAGGCCGCTGCCGCGATTCCACTTGCTCTTCCAGCGACGATGCATCCAGAACCATTGCTCCGGATGGCGCCCGATCCGTGCCTCGAGCGAGCGGTTGAAGGCGGCGGTCATTGTCTCGGCGTCGCTCGCCGGGATTTCCGCTTCGATTTCAACGGTGAAGTTCAGCCCGTCAGGGTGCCGAGTGCTGTAGAACGGCAGCAGGGCGGCGCCGAGCTTCAGTGCGAGATCGGCAGCCGAGAGGCTGGTCATCGCGGGCCGGCCGAGAAACGGCATCTCGATACCGCTGCCGACATATAGATCGTTCAGGATGATCGCCGCGCCGCCGCCCTTCAGATGGCGCAGCATGTGACCCATTCCGGCGCGGCCCTGCGGAAACAACGGCCCGCTTCCCAGCGTCGCGACAACCTCGACGTAATGGCGATTGATATAAGGGTTCTTCATCGGCCGGTAGAACCCGCCGACCGGAACGCCGCAACCTGCCAGACATAGGTGCCCTGCCTCGTAGTTTCCGAAATGGCCGGTCATCAGGATGACCGGGCGCCCATTGGCAGCGGCGGCGTCGAGAGCGGCCGTGCCAGGGCCGACAGGGGCGAGACCGGACAACCGCGCGGCAAGCTCGTCCATTGAATAGTGTTCGATCATGGTGCGGCCGGTATTGTCGGCCGCAGCACCGGCGATACGGTTTCGTTCCGATTCCGGCATCTCGGGCCAGACGTAATGGAGATTGTCCAGCATCCGCCTGCGGAACGGGGTCATCGGTGCGGCAAGATAGCGTGTGAGCGCGCCGAAAGCGGGGACGCGGCGTTCGTAGGGAAACCGGCGCGCGGCCCAGATCGCCGCCCGGATGCCGCGATCCTGCGCCCATTGCCCCCACGTACCGCCGATATCGTCGCTCATCCGCGCCAAAGCCTCCGGCGGCGAGACATAGTGACCTTCGCGCTCGATCTCAAGCGGGCGCGCGCGCTGCGGTCGCCAGTATCGGCTTTTCGATTTTTCTTGGATGCCGCTCAAATATTATCGAACCGGTCACTGCGGACAGTGCCTGCGACACCCGCAATTGCCCCGATGCGATCTGACTATAAATAGACTGCGCGTGATCTGAGAGGCATGGAGTTGAATTCTTGGTAGGCCCGGCAGGACTTGAACCCGCAACCAAAGCGTTATGAGCGCTCTGCTCTGACCAATTGAGCTACAGGCCCTCCATCCTGACTGCCTAGCAGGTTGGGGCGTGGGGTCAAGTCGGTGCCGTGTGTGGCATGGACACCGGCGCGACCGCTTGCTAACCCGCGCCAGAGATTTCCCATCACGCGAGAGGACATCCCCGTGAATCCTGGCAAGAACGCAATGACCTATGCCGAGGCCGGCGTCGATATAGATGCCGGCAATGCGCTTGTCGAACGGATCAAGCCGGCGGCGAAATCTACCGATCGCGCTGGTGTGATGGCCGGGCTGGGCGGCTTCGGCGCGCTGTTCGATCCCCGGGCAGCGGGCTTTGCCGACCCGGTTCTGGTTGCCGCCACCGATGGGGTCGGCACCAAGCTGCGGATCGCCATCGACACCGGCGAGGTGGCGGGCGTGGGCGTCGATCTGGTGGCGATGTGTGTCAACGATCTGGTCTGTCAGGGGGCTGAGCCACTGTTTTTCCTGGATTATTTTGCCTGCGGGTCGCTCGATATCGACCGCGCGGCGGCGGTGGTCGAGGGGATAGCCGAGGGGTGCCGCCAGGCCGGTTGCGCCCTGATCGGCGGCGAGACCGCCGAGATGCCGGGCATGTACGATGCAGCGGATTTCGATCTGGCCGGATTTGCGGTCGGCGCGATGGAGCGCGGCGCGGCGCTGCCGCAGGGGGTCAGCGAAGGCGACATATTGCTGGGGCTTGCCTCTGGCGGCGTTCATTCCAACGGCTATTCGCTGGTGCGGCGGATCGTCGGGGTGGCAGGTCTGGACTGGGCTGCGCCGGCACCTTTCGCAACCGGGACGCTGGGTGCGGCGCTTCTGGCTCCGACACGGATCTATGTGCGGCCGGCTCTGGCCGCCATCCGCGCCGGCGGGGTGCACGGGCTGGCCCATATCACCGGCGGCGGGCTGACCGAAAACCTGCCGCGCGTATTGCCCGGCGGGCTGGGGGCCGCGGTCGATCTTTCGGCCTGGGCTCTTCCGCCGGTCTTTGCCTGGCTGCGCGATACGGGCGCGCTGGAAACACCGGAACTGCTCAAGACCTTCAATGCCGGCATTGGCATGGTGCTGGTGGTCGAGGCGGACAAGGCAAACGCCATTTCCGAGCGACTGGAGGATGCGGGCGAGCGTGTCTATCGTCTCGGCGCCGTGGTGCGCGGCGAGGGGGTCCGCTACAGCGGCGCGCTGAAGTGAGACGCGTCGCCATCCTGATTTCGGGCGGCGGGTCCAACATGTCGACCCTGCTCGACAGTATGGGCGAGGCCGGGCATCCGGCAAGGCCGGTGCTGGTTCTGTCCAACCGGCCCGAAGCGGGCGGGATCGCACGCGCGGCCGGGCGAGGGGTACCCACCGCCGTTGTCGATCACCGGCCCTTCGGCGGGGATCGCGCCGCGTTCGAGGCGGAATTGCAGCGGGTGCTTGCCGGCCACGGCGCCGATATCGTCTGTCTGGCCGGCTTCATGCGGGTTCTGACGCCCGCGTTCGTCGAAGGCTGGGCGGGACGGATGCTGAATATCCACCCGTCGCTGCTGCCGAAATACCGCGGGCTTCACACCCATGCGCGGGCGCTGGAAGCGGGCGATACCGAGCATGGCTGCACCGTTCACGAGGTGACGCCCGAACTCGATGACGGCCCCGTTCTCGGCCAGGCGCGGGTTCCGGTACTGCCGGCCGACGTGCCCGAAACGCTGGCCGCGCGCGTGCTGACGATGGAGCACCGGCTCTATCCCGCCGTGCTCCGCCGCTATGCCGCCGGCGACCGGACGCCGGTTTTCCTGCCGTGACTTTCCATTCCGCGACCGATTGGCTAAGACGCGCCCCGAACCGGCAGCACCGCCGCCCGGGCACGGAAACAACAATCGAGCCGTCTGAATGCGAACCCTGACGACAACCGAAGACCTCGCCGATTTCTGCGCCACTGCACGGCGCGCCGCCTATGTGACGCTCGACACCGAGTTCCTGCGCGAACGGACCTATTATTCCCGTCTCTGCCTGATCCAGATGGCGCTGCCCGGCGATGGCGAGGCGGTGCTTGTCGACCCGATCGCAGGGGGCGAGGCGCTGTCGCTGGCGCCGCTTTACGAATTGTTCCGCGACACCTCGGTGGTCAAGGTCTTTCACGCGGCACGGCAGGATCTCGAAATCTTCTATCACGATGCGGCGGTCTTTCCCCAGCCGCTCTTCGATACCCAGGTTGCGGCGATGGTCTGCGGCTTCGGCGAGCAGGCGGGTTACGAGACGCTGGTGCGCAAGATCGCCCGCGGTTCGGTCGACAAGTCGTCGCGCTTTACCGACTGGTCGCGCCGGCCGCTGTCCGAGGCCCAGCAGGCCTATGCCATCGCCGATGTGACGCATCTGCGGGTGATCTACGAATATCTGGCGAAGGAACTTGCCAAGAGCGGCCGTCAGGGCTGGGTCGAGGAGGAGCTTTCGGTCCTGACCGACCCCGCAACCTACCAGAACGACCCCGACGAGGCATGGCGCAGGATCAAGACCCGCACCGCGTCGGGGCGGTTCCTGGCCATCGTCCGCGAACTGGCGCGGTTCCGCGAAATCCATGCCCGGGAACGCAACGTGCCGCGCAACCGTGTGTTCAAGGACGACGCGTTGCTGGAACTGGCCTCGACCAGACCGCGCAGCATGGAGGATCTGGGCAAATCCCGGATGCTGCTGCGCGATGCGCGCAAGGGGCCGATCGCCGACGGCATCCTTGCTGCGGTCAACGCCGGCATGGAGACCCGCCCCGAGGATTTCCCGCAGCCCGACAACGAGCGCGACAAGCTGCAGGTCAATCCTGCGCTGGCCGATCTGCTGCGGGTGCTGCTCAAGGCCAGATCCGAGACGGCGGGCGTGGCGCAGAAGCTGATCGCGACGGCATCGGAACTGGACGAGATTGCCGCCGGGCGGCGCAACCTTCCGGCCCTCAGGGGGTGGCGGCGCGAGGTTTTCGGCGCTGACGCGCTCAGGCTCTGCGACGGGCAGATCGCGCTTGCGGCCAGGGGCAGCAACGTGGTGGTGGTGGACCTCTGAGCCGCCCTACCGGCGCGAGGCTCTTTCGTTGCGCGCCCCGACGACGACGATCCGCTGCGCACCGGCAAGTTCCTGATTGCTCAGGAAGGTCGCGGCCACGATATCGCGTGACCGCGGCGTACCGGCCTGCCTGGGCGAAAGCGGTCCGATCGCCTTGAACTCCAGCCCCATCACGCCATCCTTGGCGGCGGGTTTTCCGGTGACGGTTGTATAGGTCGAAACCAGGTCGGCCTCCCAATAGCCTTGCGTCGGCGGCAGGCCCACTGCGGTCACGATCACCCCGCCGCTGGTCGGGGCGACCGACAGGCTCGTTACCTGATCGACAAGCGGGCGGCGGTCCGTCTTGTCGGCATAGCCGTCGCTCGGCGCCAGCGATTCCTGCTTGGGCTCGCCCGAAAACCAGCCCCAGTTCGCCGGGTTGAAGCGGGTCCCGCAGGAAGAAAGCGCCATCATCAGCACGACGCCGGCAACGATCTGAAATTTCATCTGGTTCCTCGCCATCCCGGTCATTGCTACCCGCTTACCCAAAAGCCAGCGCAATGAAAAGCCTGCGCGCGCGGCCCGGGCTATGGACGCCCGGCGGGCTTGCCCCTAGACAGGCATCGGGCAAGGGAGCATCCGATGGCGCAGGCAGAATTCGAGGATATCGTCGAAACCTTCGACTTTCTGGACGACTGGGAAGAGCGCTATCGCCATGTCATCGAACTGGGCCGGGCGATGGAACCGCTGGACGATTCGATGCGCATCCCGGCGACGAAGGTCGAGGGTTGCGCCAGCCAGGTCTGGCTGGTGCCTGAAATCGACGGGCAGGGTGGCGGCGCGGTCTTTACCTTTCGCGGCGACAGCGACGCGATGATCGTCCGTGGCCTGATCGCGATTCTCTCCGCGCTCTATTCCGGCCTGACGGTGGATGCGGTGCTGCGGGTCGATGCGCCGGCCGAACTGGCGCGCCTCGGCCTCGACGAACACCTGTCCTCGCAACGCTCGAACGGGCTGCGGGCCATGGTGCAACGCATTCGCGAGATCTCGGAACGCGCCATGGGGTGAAACCGGGGGGGGCAACCCCGGCAATCCGCATCGGCGCCGGGCCGGCGGGGCGGGATCACCCCGCGCGGGGCCGGGGGATGGCCGCAAGCGCCGTGGCAAGATCGCCGTAACCGGTCAGGCGGCGCTCATAGTCCAGTTCCAGCCGCGCGGCGCAGTCGCGGGCGCGGGCGGTCAGGTCGGGGTCGTCGGTCTGGGCCTGATGCACCAGCTTGGTGTAATGGCCGAAATAGCTGTGCAGCAGTTCGGGATGGCGGTCGAGCCCGAGCGGGCGCCAGACGAAGGCGTCGAACTGGCGGACAAGGAAATCGGTCAGGTAGAAGGCGGTGAATTCGTCTTCGGCCCGGGCGGCGAAGGTGTCGTTGCCTTCGTAGAAGCTGTAGCAATGGGGCCCGGCGATCATCGTCGCGCCCAGCCGGTCGCAGGCCGCCTGCAACTGCCCGCCGGTGCCGCAATCGGCATAGGCGACGAAGATGCCCTGATAGCTTTCGCGGTGCTGCCCGATGGCCGCCTCGACCGCCGGAACGATCCTCTCGGGGTGGTTGTGCAGGATCGCGGGCAGGCAGGTCAGCGTCAGATGATCCCACCCGTTCGCCGCCTTCAGCGCCAGGATTTCGCGCGCGATGGCACCGCATCCGATGACCAGAACCTGCCCGGGTGCCGTGTCGCCGGGCGCAAGGCCGTCGCGGGTGAGCGCGGCATCGCTGGGCAGGTGCTCGGGGGGGGATTCGGTCATTGCCCGGCCACGTTCAGCGCTTGCGCTGCGAATAGCTGCGCCAGGCAAGCATGACAAGGCTCGCCCCCGCCACGGCCAGCGGCCAGGCGTTGCCTTTCGGCGCGTCGGGCACCAGTTCCACCGCCAGGGCAACGGTCAGCGCCGCCGCGCCGAGCACGGCAATCAGAAGACTGGCGAGTATTTTCCACGGCATGAGCGGTTCCTTTCATGCCCCAGATAATGCCTGGAAGGCGCGGTGTCAGCCCGCCGCCATCTGATTGTGCTTGCGCGCGATGAAATCCTTGGCGGTTTCGACCGTCACGGCGGCGTCGCGGCAATAGGCGTCGGCACCGATGGCGCGGCCGAACTCCTCGTTCAGCGGGGCGCCACCGACCAGCACGATGTAATTGTCGCGAATGCCCTGTTCGATCATCGCGTCGATCACAACCTTCATGTAGGGCATCGTCGTGGTCAGCAGCGCCGACATGCCGATGATGTCGGCCTCTTCCCTGTGAGCCGTTTCAAGGTAGTTTTCGACAGGGTTGTTGATGCCCAGATCGACCACTTCGAACCCGGCCCCCTCCATCATCATCGAAACCAGGTTCTTGCCGATGTCGTGGATATCGCCCTTGACGGTGCCGATCACCATCTTGCCCATGCGCGGGGCACCGGTTTCGGCCAGCAGCGGCTTGAGGATCGCCATGCCGCCCTTCATCGCGTTGGCGGCCAGCAACACCTCGGGCACGAAGAGGATACCGTCGCGGAAATCGTTGCCGACGATGGTCATGCCCGCCACCAGCGCCTCGGTCAGCACCCGGTAGGGCGGCCAGCCGCGTCCGAGCAGGATGTTGACGCCTTCCTCGATCTCGTCCTTGAGCCCATCGTAAAGATCGTCGTGCATCTGCAGCACGAGTTCCCCGTCGTCGAGATCGGAAAGGATGATGTCGTCGTCTTCGTCGGCCATGCAGGGTTTCCTCGCGGGGCGGCGGTTGGTGCCGGGCTTTTACCATCGTAATCACGCAAGTGAAGTCGAATACGCGACGAATAACGACATCCGCACCGCCACAACCGACGCACCGCGATGGCCGGGCATCGTCTGACTTGCGTAGTGTTTACCATTCGTTCCAAATTCCGGCAATGCGGGACAGTGATCCCGGCCATGTGCCGAAACGGTGCGTCAGCCGCGCCGCCGCCGCCGGGTGCGGCCGGCGGGCGCGTCGCCGGTTCCGTCGTCGGCCGAGGAATATCCCCCGAGCTTTTCGGCGATTGTCTCCAGCGTCGGCCGCGCTCCGGCGGGTCGGCTTTGCATCGCCGCGCGCATCGCCCTGAGGTGTTCGGGTGTTGTGCCGCAGCAGCCGCCGACGATCCGTGCGCCGGCGTCGCGCGCCATCACGGCATATTCGGCCATCAGTTCCGGTGTGCCGTCGTAATGGATGTGTCCGTCGACATATTTCGGGATACCGGCGTTACCCTTCGCAACCACGGGAAGCTCGGGTGCAAGCGCCGTGAAGCCCAGCACCGTGCGCAGCAGGTCCGACGCACCCACCCCGCAATTGGCGCCGAACGCAAGCGGCTTGTGGTCGAGCCGGTTGACCAGTTCCACCATGTCGGACGAGGTGACGCCCATCATGGTCCGTCCGGCGGTATCGAAGCTCATCGTGCCGACCCACGGCATGCCGGCCAGTTTCGCGGCTTCGGCGGCGGCGCGGTATTCCTCGGGAGCCGAGATCGTCTCGACCCACAACACATCGGCGCCGCCCTCCTTCAGCCCTTCGGCCTGTTCGTGGAACATCTCGACAGCATGCTCGTGCGTCAGCGATCCCATCGGGGCCATGATCTCGCCCGTGGGCCCCATCGATCCGGCAACGACAACCCGGCGACCGGCCGCATCGGCAACCTCGCGGCCAAGTTCCGCGCCCAGCCGGTTCAGTTCGCGCACCCGGTCCTGCGCATTGTGCAGCTTCAGCCGGGCGGCGGTGCCGCCGAAGGTGTTGGTCAGGAAGATGTCGCTGCCCGCATCGACCGCGCCGCGATAAAGCGTGCGGATATCTCCGGGCCGGTCGACGTTCCACAATTCCGGGGCGTCGCCCGATTGCAGCCCCATGTTGAAAAGCGTCGTCCCCGTGGCCCCGTCGGCCATCAGCCAGTCGCGTTCGCTCAGCAGTCTGGTCAGCGCATCGGTCATTTCAGGTGTCCGTTTCCGTTCAGGTGCCTGTTCCGTACCCGTCTGGCTCTTCTCACGTCTGCGAAGGGGACGCAAACGATATGGCGGCGCATTGCCGACCGCGCCATGCCTGGGCGCGTTCCGGGTCTGCCGGCGGGGGCCGCGGGTCAGAGAAGCGTCTTGATCTTGCCGTCCCTGGCCTTGGCGCGCGCCTCGATCAGGAAATCGTTCATGCGCTCGCGGATTCGCGCCTCGTCGCGCAGCCCGCCGAGGTCCTTGACCAGCTTGCGGATCACCGCTTCCTGTCCGCCCTGTTCGAGGTCGGTCCGGATGATATCCTTGGCATAGCGTACCGCTTCTTCCGGGGATTGCCCCATGATCGCGGCCGCCCAGTAGCCGATCTGCTTGTTGCGGGCGGACTGGGCCATGAACTCCTGCTCGGCGGCATGCACGAACTGCGCCTCGTAGGCGGCTTCGCGATCGTCGAAGGTTGTCATTGTGCTCTCTCCTCAACGCTCCTCCTGAGGATGATATCTACTGCCGCCAGAGGTATTTTCCTAGTGCGGCGCACCGCCCGCGGCCGATTTTCCGAACAGTTCCGACAGGCGTCTTATCGCCGCGTCCTTTTCGGCCTGCGGCCGGTGGCCGGCGTCGATCACCTGCCGCGCCTCTGTCAGCGCCTCGTCGACCTGACCGGATTCCAGCCGGCTGGTCAGGTGCTCCAGCCACGGGATCTGCCGGTCGGCCGGCAGGGCCGCCTCGACGGCGGTCACCAGGATACCGGTCACTTCCTCTTCCCACGATGGGGCGGCGTGCTGGGCCTCCCACGGCATCGGCCGGGGGGGCGGCCCCGGCTGAGGGGCGGAGGCAGGCGCGGCTGCCGGCTGCCGGCCGCGTGCCACGAGGACGGGAGCTTCCGAGACCGGCAGGCCTCCGGGCTGGGCGGAAAGCTCCAGCACCAGCGCGCCGGGATCGGGGTCGCCGAAAAGCGCGTCGGGATCGACCCCCATCGATTCGAGGATGCTGCCCTGACGGATCGGCGTCATGATCTCGGAATTGCGGATTCCCGGTGCCGGCAGGCTGTCGGCCTCGAACGGGTGCGGCATGCCGGAATCCGTGCCGGTCCAGACTGCCTCGGGCGACGTTCCGTCGCTGCTGACGGATTCGGCCCTTCGTGTGCAGCGCCCGTCGAGATGGACGTGGAAACCGAAATGCGCCCCCGGATGAAGGTTGCCCGAATGACGGAAGCTGAAAATCTCGTGGCCCGGCAGCCCGGCACTGAGCCCCGAGACGAGATCCGAGGCCTTGTCGTCCGTGTCGCGATATTCCAGCAGCGTCAGACGGGCGGTGCCAACCGGCGAGGTCAGGCGGATGTCGCTCTGCAATCCGGCGCCTGCGGTATCGGCAAGGTGCTGCCGGATGATCGGCCCGCCCAGCGTTCCCGCCGGCTGGATCAGAAGCGGCGCGTGCGTTCCGTCGTCGGCGTTGCTTCCCCCGCGCCGATGAAAAAGCCGGCCCAGAATACCGGAGCGCCGGCCGGCGCCGTCCCCGCCGGTGCCGCGCGCGCTCCGCGCCCGCCCCAGCGCGATCGCCACCTCCTCCGGTGCGGCATCGGTCAGGGCAAAGTCGATGAGGGCGAAATCCTCGGTCATGGCTGGTCGTCTCCTCTCGGGCGAACCGCCCTCCGCCCGGCCGGGCGGTACATACGGGCGCCAAGGTCGGGCAGCGGCGGGGGCAAGTCAACCATGCGGCCGGCCATGTCGGGGCGCGCGCTTGCGACGCAGGCGGGCTTGGCTTATAGGGCAGTGAAAAACCGGCCCTGGAATTCCTCCGGAGGGCTGGGAAAGGATTCCATGGCACGGCGCAAGAAGATATATGAAGGCAAGGCCAAGATACTCTACGAAGGGCCGGAACCCGGGACCATCGTTCAGTATTTCAAGGACGACGCGACCGCCTTCAACGCCGAGAAGAAGGACGTGATCGAGGGCAAGGGGGTGCTCAACAACCGCCTGTCCGAGTATTTCATGACCGGCCTGAACAATATCGGCGTGCCGACCCACTTCATCAAACGCATCAATATGCGCGAGCAACTCGTTCGTGCCGTCGAGATAATTCCGCTTGAGGTGGTGGTGCGCAATGTTGCTGCCGGGTCGATTTCCAAACGGCTCGGCATTGAGGAAGGAACGCCGCTGCCACGTCCGATCGTCGAATACTATTTCAAGGACGACAAACTGGGCGACCCGATGGTGGGCGAGGAACATATCATCGCCTTCGGCTGGGCCAGCCAGCAGGACCTCGACGATATCGTTTCGCTTGCGCTGCGGGTCAACGATTTCATGTCGGGCGTCATGATGGGCGTCGGGATCCGGCTGGTCGATTTCAAGATCGAGATCGGCCGAATCTGGGATGGCGATTACATGCGCCTTGTTGTCGCCGACGAGATCAGCCCCGATTCCTGCCGCCTGTGGGATGTCACCACCGGCCAGAAGCTCGACAAGGACGTGTTCCGCCGCGATCTGGGCAATCTGGCGGATGCCTATACCGAGGTCGCGCGGCGCCTCGGGGTGCTGCCCAAGAACTCGGCGCCGCTCGGCAAGCCGAAACTGATCAACTGAGGCCCGGCTGCGCGGCTCCGGAGCCCGCGGGGAAAGCGCCGGCGCCAGGACTTGCGGGGCCGCCGGCGCCGGTTTATTGCGTCGCGCAGCCGATCCACCAAGACACGGGGGCAGAAATGCGCGCCACGGTTCACGTCATGCTGAAGAACGGAGTTCTCGACCCGCAGGGCGAGGCGGTGCGGCATGCGCTTGGCGCGCTCGGCTTCGGGGGGGTCGAGTCGGTGCGCCAGGGCAAGGTGATCGAACTGGACCTGGCCGAGACAGACCCCGCAGCCGCCAGAGCCGCCGTCTCCGAGATGTGCGAGAAGCTTCTGGCCAACACCACCATCGAGAGTTACCGCGTCGAGATCGCCTGATGCGCGCCGCCCTTCTGACCGGCTACCGGCAAGAGCTTGAAATCGCCGATTGTCCGATGCCGGTACCGTCGGCGGACGGGGTGGTGCTCAGGGTTCTGGCCTGTGGTATCTGCCGGTCGGACTGGCACGTCTGGAATGGCGCCGATCCGGTCGATCTGCCGCGCATTCCCGGCCACGAATATTGCGGCGAGGTTGTTGCCACGGGCGGGGACGTACGCAGCTGGAAGCCGGGCGACCGGGCGATTGCGCCGTTCATTCTGGCCTGCGGTCATTGCCCGGCCTGCTCCAGCGGCCGGCAGACCATCTGCCCCGACCAGGCGCTGCCCGGGTTCACGCAGGATGGCGCCTATGCCGAATTCGTCGCCGTTCCCTTTGCCGATACCAACCTGACCAGGCTTCCCGCAGGAATGGAACCGGCACTGGCGGCCGCGATGGGCTGCCGGGTGACGACCGTATGGCACGCGCTGACCGGTCGTGCCGCCCTTGCGCCGGGCGAATGGCTGGCGGTTTTCGGGGCCGGGGGCGTCGGGCTTTCGGCGACGCTGCTGGGCAGGGCGCTCGGTGCGCGGGTGGTGATGGTGGATATCGCGCAGGACAAGCTGGATTATGCGATGGCACTGGGCGCCGAAGCGGGGGTGAATGCCATGCTTGCCGATGCGGCGGGCGCCGTTCGCGACCTGACCGGCGGTGGGGCGCATGTGGCGGTCGAGGCGCTGGGGGTCGAGGAAACCACGGTTGCGGCGCTGAAGTCGCTGCGCAAGATGGGGCGCATGGTGCAGGTGGGCATGCCCGCCGGCGATCATGTGACGATGCGGATCCCGATGGATGCCGTCTATTCCGGCCAGCTTGCCGTTTATGGAACGCGCGGGATGCCCTCGTGGCGCTACCCGAGCTTGCTGAGCCTGATCGAGGCGGCCGGGATCGATCTTGCGCCGCTCGTGTCGCGCCGGGTCCGGCTGTCGGAGGCCTCGGCCGAGCTTGCCGCCTTTGACGGACCGACGCCGCCGGGCGTTGCCGTGATCACCGATTTCCAGTCCTGAGGAGCCAGAGCCGATGCGCGCCGCCGTTATCACCTTTCCCGGATCAAACTGCGACCGTGACCTTGCCGTCGCCTTCGAGAAGGCGGGGTTCGAGGTGCTGCGGGTCTGGCACAAGGACACCGCGCTGCCCGAACGGCTCGACGTGGTCGGGCTGCCGGGCGGGTTCTCGTTCGGCGATTACCTGCGCTGCGGCGCGATTGCCGCCAACGCCCCGATCTGCCGCGAGATCATCGGTTTCGCTCAGCGCGGCGGCCATGTGCTGGGCATCTGCAACGGCTTTCAGATACTGCTGGAAACCGGTCTTCTGCCGGGGGCGCTGATGCGAAACGCCAACCTGTATTTCATCTGCAAGCCGGTTGAACTCAGGGTCGAAAGCGCGGCCTCGCCCTATACTGCCGGATACGGCAAGGGGGCCGGGGTGACCTTTCCCATCGCCCATCACGACGGCAATTATCAGGCCGACCCCGACACGCTGGCGCAGCTGGAGGCCGAGGACCGGATCGCATTGCGCTATCTCGACAACCCTAACGGTTCGGTCGGCGATATCGCCGGCATCCTGTCGCGCAATCACCGTGTTCTGGGGCTGATGCCGCATCCCGAGCGGGCCCTTGAGCCGATCCACGGCAACACGGACGGCTACGGGCTGTTCGCGTCGCTGGCCGGGGCGCTTGTCGCTGTCTGATCTGGCCGCCGTCGCGCAGGAGCCGCAGGGCGGGCCCGCTATCGCGCCTTGGGTTTTTCCTCGGCTTCGCGTACCTTCCGCTCATGTCTGAGACACGAAAACCGATGGGAGAGACCGAGGAGCGTGCGCCGTGGCGTCTGCGCTTCGTCGTGCTGGCGATCCTGTCGGCCGCCGCCGTCACATTATATATCACCAACCTGTGGCTGACCGACCGCTTCACCGAAACCACGCGCAACCGGGCCGAACTGCGCCTTGCGCTCTATTCCGGGAACGTTGTCAGCGAGTTGCAGCGCAACTCGGTGGTGCCGCTGCTGCTGGCGCAGGACCCGGCGATGATCGGGGCGCTCAATTCGGGGGATTTCTCGCAAAGCTCGCAGCGGCTCATCTCGTTTCGCGACGAGATCGGGGCGGCGGCGCTGTTACTGCTCGATGCCAGCGGGCGGGCCGTGGCGGCGACCGACCGCAACCTGATCGGAACGCAGCATCGTACCGCGCCCTATTTTGTCGAGGCGACGCGTGCCAATGACACGGTTTTTTCGGTGGTGCAGCAGGAGACCGGGGCCAAGCAGTTCACCTATTCGCGCAAGATCATGTCGGACCGCGAACTGATCGGTGTCATCGTGGTCGAGGCCGACCTGAAGAAGTTCGAAAGCGCCTGGGCCGGGATCGCCGATGCGGTGCTGGTGACCGACAGCGAGGGAACCATCATCCTTGCCACCGAACCGCGCTGGCGCGGGCGCACGGTGCAGGACGCGCTGACCACCCAGTCGGTGCCCTCGGCGATCGCGCGGGCGCTTCAGGCGACCACCGACTGGTCGCTGACCATGCCGGACGCCTATATCCTCGGCGAGGCGGTGATGCGTTCGGACGCGCGGGTGCCGTTCCAGGGGTGGCGGATTTCATCCTTTACCGCCTACACCTCGGTGCGCGAACGGGTGAACGGCGTTCTCGCGCTCGAAATCATGGGCTTTGCGCTGCTGCTGACGGCCGCGTTCTACCGGATGGGGCGGCGGGCGCAGACGCGTTCGCGCATGTTGCAGCGGGAATCCGCCGAACTGCGGCTGCTGAACCAGCGGCTCCAGCGGGAAATTGCCGAGCGGAAACGTGCCGAGAAGAACCTGGAAGTTGCCGAACAGACCATCGAGCAATCGTCGAAACTGGCCGCCCTGGGCGAGATGTCGGCTTCGGTCAGCCACGAGTTGAACCAGCCGCTGGCGGCGATGAAGACCTATCTGGCCGGGGCGCGGCTGCTGCTTCAGCGCAAGCGCCCCGCCGAGGCGCTGAGCTCGTTCCAGCGTATCGACGACCTGATCGAGCGCATGGGCGCCATCACGCGGCAGCTCAAGAGCTATGCCCGCAAGGGTGGCGAGGCGTTCGAGCCGCTCGACGTGCGCGCGGCCGTTTCCTCGGCGCTGGCGATGATGGAGCCGCAACTCAAGAGCCGGCGGGTCGCCATCACCCGTACCATGCCGGCCGAGCCGGTGATGGTGATGGCCGACAAGCTCCGGCTCGAACAGGTGCTCATCAATCTCTTTCGCAATGCGCTCGATGCGACCAAAGGCGTGGCCGATCCGCAGATCGACCTGATCCTGTCGGCGGGTGACGAAGCGGCACTCAGCGTGCGCGACAACGGCCACGGGATCGAGGATCTGGAGAATCTGTTCGCGCCGTTCTACACCACCAAGCAGGCCGGCGACGGTACCGGTTTGGGACTTGCGATTTCCTCGGGTATCGTCACCGACTTCGGCGGGCGCCTCACGGCGCGGAATTCGCCCGAGGGCGGCGCGGTGTTCGAGGTGAGACTGCCGATTCTGGACCAGACCGTCCGGGCGGCCGAGTGAACGAAAGACCCTGTGGAGGGGAGACGATGGCGAAGGCGATGAAAATAGCGATCGTGGACGACGAACTGGACATGCGCCAGTCGATCAGCCAGTGGTTGTCGCTCAGCGGTTACGACACCGAGACCTTCGCCACCGCCGAGGATGCGCTGAAGCAGATCGGCGCCGACTATCCGGGTATCGTCGTTTCCGACGTGCGGATGCCGGGCATGGACGGGATGGCGTTTCTGAAACGCCTGATGAGCCAGGATTCGTCGCTTCCGGTGATCATCATCACCGGCCACGGCGATGTTCCGATGGCGGTCGAGGCGATGCGGGTCGGTGCGTTCGATTTTCTCGAAAAGCCCTTCAAGCCCGAACAGATGACCGAGCTTGCCAAGCGCGCGACGCAGAAGCGGCGGCTGGTGCTGGACGCGCGCGCCCTGCGCCGCGACCTGTCTGGCGGCACGCAGATCATGGACAAGCTGATCGGCAACAGCCCGGCGATGGAGCGCCTGCGCGAGGATATCCTCGATATCGGGCAGGCCGACGGGCATGTCCTGATCGACGGTGAAACCGGTACCGGCAAGACGCTTGCGGCGCACGCGCTGCATGCGGTGGGCGCGCGCGCCTCGCGGCCTTTCGTGCTGGTGCAATGCGGCGCCCATCCTGACGACGAACTGGGGATACGGCTGTTCGACGGCGACCCCGATGCCGGTGTTCTGCCACTGGTCGAGCAGGCGCGCGGCGGCACGCTCTGTCTGGAGGACATCGAGGCGCTGAGCCCGACCGTCCAGGCGCGGCTGCTGACCTTCGTCAACGATCAGGGCATGCCGGCCGAAACCCGCGTCGTCGGTGTTTCGAACCTGCAGGAACAGGGCAAGACCAGCGAGGACATGCTGCGCCCCGACCTGTTCTACCGGCTGGCGGCGATGCGGATCACCCTGCCGCCGCTGCGCCAGCGGGGCGAGGATATCCTTCAGCTGTTCACCCGCTTCACCGAACAATTCGCCGAGGAATACGGCTGCGACACGCCCGAAGTCGGCGCCCAGGAGGCGGCGCAACTGTTGCAGGCGCCCTGGCCGGGCAATGTGCGTCAGCTTATCAATGCCTCCGAACGGGCGGTGCTGCAGAACCGGCGCGGCTCGGGGACCATCACCTCGCTGCTGATGGCCGAAAGCGAAACCGTCGAGCCGGTGATGACGACCGAAGGCAAACCGCTGAAGGAATATGTCGAGGCCTTCGAACGGATGCTGATCGACAACACGATGCGCCGCCACAAGGGCTCGATCGTTGCGGTAATGGACGAGCTTTGCCTGCCGCGACGGACCCTGAACGAGAAAATGGCCAAATACGGGCTGCAACGGTCTGAATACCTCTGATTCCGGCGGTCGGCCGCTGGCCCGGCGGGCCTGATGCCCCTTGCTTCCGGCCGGGGCTGCCATTCGAACGGTAGCAATATCCGAATGCCGACCGCTGCCAACGGTCGGTTCCTGCGGTCGCAGGCATGGTCCGTCACGTTTCCGGCGAGGCGCGCCCGGCGCTGCCGTCCGAATGCGCCGTCGCTTCGCAATCATGCACTTTCCGATTGTAATTTCCGTGACGCTGCCGATATTGTCCCCATACGGTATTCTGCGGGCAATGTGCCCGGGACAGAGGCCGAAACAAATTTCACTGATCCACCCGATGGTTGGCCGATTGTCGCCACGGATGGGCAGCGTAACCGGTCAGAACGGACCAACCGCTCGCGGCAGCGCCCGGGCCAAACCACAGGATTGATGCGCGCGCCAGATTGCGACGCATCGGAGACAAGAACCGCGATGGAACGCGCGAGACGACACGAAGAAACAGGCAGCGGGCGGAAGACCGCCGCGGCGTTTCGTCATGCGCCCAGTGTTCCCGCCCGAACAATTCGCCCCGATTCTCCCCCTGCACCTGACCGGAGGCAGGGGCCGCCGGGGCGCGAAAGATATACATGGCAAAGAAAATGCTCATCGACGCCACGCATGCGGAGGAGACCCGCGTCGTCGTGGTGGACGGAAACAAGGTTGACGAGTTCGATTTCGAGTCGGTCAACAAGCGGCAGCTAGCCGGCAACATCTATCTGGCAAAAGTCACCCGGGTGGAGCCTTCGCTTCAGGCGGCGTTTGTCGATTACGGCGGAAACCGGCACGGATTTCTGGCCTTTTCGGAAATTCACCCCGACTATTACCAGATTCCAGTGGCCGACCGCGAGGCGCTCCTGGCCGAGGAAGCGGCCTATGCCGAGGCCGAGGACGACGACGAGGCCGACGAACCGCGCAAGAGCCGTGCACGGCGCCGGTCCCGTTCGCGCGACCGCAATGGCGAGACGGACGAGCCGAAAGCAAAATCGAGATCGAGATCGAGATCAAAATCGAATGACGGCATCGAAGGAATGGATGTGGTCGACTTCGGCGAGGAGGACGAAGCACTCGACCCGGCGCAGCCGGTTTCGGTGATCGAGGACGGCGATTTGCCGGTAGTCGAAGCGGAAAGCGAAATGCCGGTTCCTGACCATGAAGATGGGGATACGGAAGGCGGTGACAACTCCGATCCGGATGACGTGGCCATCGCCGAGGCCGAGGAGAGTGTTCCGGCAGAGGCAGAGGCCGGGGAGATTGCCGGGGAACCGGCTGCGACCGAAGAAGTTGACACTGAAAAGGAGCCGCGCGGCGGCACGATCGCGGCGCGTGTCGAGGACGATGGCGACCGCGTGGTGACCGCCGAGGTTGATGCCGAGATCCCCGAGGGTGTGGAAGACGAGGCGGTCGCGGAAGCGATTGCCGGACCGGCGGAACCGGTATCCGAAGCGGATGCCACCGAAGGCGAAAGCGACGAGTCCGTGCCTGAGGCACCGGGACCGGTTGAGGCTGACGCCGATGAACCCGAAGCGCCGGAAGCCGAGACCGAGGCGGACGACGAGGCCGGCGACGAGGAGGATGTTGACGACGGCATCGAATCGGTCGCCGAAGAGGATGTTGCCGAGGAGATTCGCCGCCCGCGCAAGCCGCGGATGCGTCGCTACAAGATTCAGGAGGTCGTCAAGGTCCGCCAGATCATGCTGGTGCAGGTGGTCAAGGAGGAGCGCGGCAACAAGGGCGCGGCGCTGACGACCTATCTGAGCCTGGCGGGGCGCTATTGCGTGCTGATGCCCAACACCGCGCGCGGCGGCGGGATCAGCCGCAAGATCACCAACGCACCCGACCGCAAGCGGCTGAAAGAGATCGCCGGCGAGATCGATGTGCCCAAGGGCGCCGGGCTGATCATCCGCACCGCCGGTGCCAAGCGCACCAAGGCCGAGATCAAGCGCGACTATGAATACCTCAAGCGGCTGTGGGAGCAGATCCGCGAACTGACGCTGAAAAGCATCGCTCCCGCCCCGATCTACGAGGAGGGGAACCTGATCAAGCGCTCGATTCGCGATCTCTACAACCGCGATATCGACGAGGTCTTCGTCGAGGGCGAGGAAGGCTACCGGGTGGCCAAGGACTTCATGAAGATGATCATGCCGTCCCACGCCAAGCACGTGAAGCAATACACCGATCCGATGCCGCTTTTCGCGCGCTATCAGGTGGAAAGCTACCTGGCCGGCATGTTCAATCCGGTGGTTCAGCTCAAGTCCGGCGGTTACATCGTCATCGGTATCACCGAGGCGCTGGTCGCCATCGATGTCAACTCCGGCCGGGCGACCAAGGAGGGCTCGATCGAGGAGACGGCGCTCAAGACCAACCTCGAAGCCGCCGAGGAGGTGGCGCGCCAGTTGCGCCTGCGCGACCTGGCCGGGCTGATCGTCATCGACTTCATCGACATGGACGAGCGGCGCAACAACGCCGCGGTGGAAAAACGCTTCAAGGAAAAGCTCAAGACCGACCGCGCCCGCATTCAGGTGGGGCGGATTTCCGGTTTCGGGCTGATGGAGATGAGCCGCCAGCGGCTTCGCCCCGGCATGCTCGAGGCGACGACACAGCCGTGCCCGCATTGTCACGGCACGGGGCTGCTCCGGTCCGCCGACAGTATCGGGCTGCAAATCCTGCGCCAGCTTGAGGAAGAGGGCGGACGCCGGCGTTCCCGCGAGGTGCTGGTCAGGGTTCCGGTCGGCATTGCCAACTTCCTGATGAACCAGAAGCGCGAGCATATCGCCCATATCGAGGCGCAATACGGCATGTCGGTGCGGATCGAAGCGGATTCGTCGCTGGTTCCACCCGATTTCACCATGGAGAAATTCAAGACGGCAACCCGCTGGGTGCCCGAGGTGAGCACGCCGGTGATTTCGGTCGATACCTCCGACATGCCCGAGTTCGAGGAAGAGGAGCCTGTCGCCGAGGCCGAGGAAGCTTCGGCCGAAAACGGCGACGACGGATCGCAAAAGAAACGCCGCCGGCGCCGCCGCCGCCGCCGTGGGGCGGGCGAGGGCGAGAATGGCGAGGGACCGCAGGCCGATTCGCGCGCCGACGAAGCGGCGGAAGACGATGCCGGGGATCGGGCCGAGGATGCCGCCGAAGACGCGCCGGCGCCGGAGACCGACGACGACGCCCAGAAGGCGCCGCGCAAGCGCCGCCGCCGGTCGCGCACGCGGCGTTCGGAAAGTGCCGGAGAAGAGGCTGCGGCCGAAGCGCCTTCGGATTCGGAGGGCGAGGATGCCGGGGTGGTGGCGGAATCCGCAGCCGACCCCGTGCCGGACGCAACCGGGTTGGAACCGGAAGCGACCGAAGCTGCCGACGATTTGGTGCAAACCGAAGCCCAGGCCGCCGACGCCGAGCCTCTGGTAGCCCCGGTGCCCGAGGTCGCTGCCGAAGCACCGCCAGTCGAGGTCGCCGTGCCGGCCGAAACCGATGCCGCCGGGCCGGAAACGGCACCTGTCGCGGCAGAGGCGGAAGACACCGGCGAGATCCCGGTTGAGGCCGGTTTCGCCGAGGCGGCGGATTCGCCCACGGAGGCTGCCGCTGTGGAGGTTGAAATCGCCGTGGCCGATCTGGCTTCCGAACCCCCGGCGGGGGAACCTGCCCAGCCCAAACGTCGTGGCTGGTGGTCTGTCTGAAGCCAGGGCGGCCGGACATGCAGGCGTGGATATGCCGGCGATCGTGCCGTTTCAGAACGGCGTGATCGTTTTCGGACGGCCGGCATCGAACCGTTGCGGATCGTCGGGCAGAGGCGGCACCCGTGCCCGCGGGCCGGATGAAACGGTGGCTGGCCAGTCAACCGCCCTTGCGGATGGTGAAGGTCTCGTGGCCCCCGGCGCTCGCATGCCCGACCAGCCCGTGCCCGGCTTCGGCGCAGAAATGCGGCAGGTCGATCAGCGCCGCCGGATCGTCGGTCAGAACCGCAATCACGTCGCCATCCGACAGGCCGCTCAGAACCTTGCGGGTTCGCAGTACGGGCAGGGGGCACAGCAGCCCCCGGGCATCGACGGTTGCAATCGGCTTCATGATTGCGGCTCTATGCGGTGAGGGGCGCGCCGTCCAGTCGCGAGGCGCCACGCGAATGTGACCGGGTGTCCCCGTGACCCCGGCGGATTGCCGGGGTAGGCGGGGCCAAAAGGAACGCACATGTTCGGATTCGACATTATCGATGCTTCCCTTCTGCCGGCTATGGCCGTTGCGCTGGTTGCCGGGCTGATCAGTTTCCTCAGCCCGTGCGTGCTGCCCATCGTGCCGCCCTACCTTGCCTATATGGGCGGGATCTCGATGTCCGAGATGGCGGCGGGCAGGGTTTCGGCGCGTGGCAAGGTCATCGTGACGGCGCTGTTTTTCGTGCTCGGCCTGTCCACGGTGTTCCTGTTTCTCGGTTTTACCGCTTCGGCCTTCGGCAGCTTCTTCCTGCGCAACCAGCAGGTCTTCAATCTGCTTGCCGGGCTGGTGGTGATCGGCTTCGGCCTGCATTTCCTGGGTGTATACCGGATACCGTTTCTTGAACGCGAGGCGCGCATCGATGCCGGCGACCGCGGCGGATCGGCCTTTGGCGCCTATGTGCTGGGGCTTGCCTTCGCCTTTGGCTGGACCCCCTGCATCGGGCCGCAACTCGGTGCGATCCTGTCGATGGCCGCATCCGAATCCAGCATCGGCCGTGGAACGTTTCTGCTGGCGGTCTATGCGGCGGGGCTCGGTATTCCTTTTTTGCTGGTGGCCGGGTTCTTTCCGCATCTGACCGGTGCGATGAACTGGATGAAGCGCCATATGCGCGGCATCGAACGCGCGATGGGCGTATTGCTGGTGCTGATCGGCGTCCTGATGCTGACAGGCGGCTTTTCGGCGATGTCGTGGTGGCTGCTCGAAACCTTCCCCGGCCTGGCGCGGCTGGGTTGATGCCGACGGTTCCGAGGACTGATCCCCGGAACGACCATGCGCTGGTGCGGCGGCCTTCGGCCTTGTTCCGTGCCCGGGTGCCTTGCTCGGCCTACGCGGGACGGGCGCAAGGTTGCCTTTTGACGGCGAGCACGGAGCATTCTTCAAGGCTGTTGGTCTGAGATCAGCCCTCGCCAAGCCGTTGCTGGTATTCCCGCAACACGAACAGCCGGATCGCCGAGGCGAGTCCGGTCTCGAGCCCGCGTTCACGGTCGATCTCGAAGGCGAGGGCATTGATCGGTTTGCCCCGCTGCCGGGCGATTTCGCGGAACGCCTGCCAGAACGGTTCTTCCAGCGAAACGCTGGTACGGTGTCCCGACAGGGTCAGCGAGCGTTTGACCGGGCGGCTCATGGCTTCTTGTCGTCCGGCGCCCGGCGGCCGGCCTCGAAGGCGCGGGTCGCACGTTCGGCTTCGGCCCGGGCGGCGGCTTTCTGCGCCCTGGTCAGCCCGTGAAAGGCGGCGTTCCGGTCGGCTGCCTCGCGCGCCTGCCGGCGCGCCCTGGACTTGCGGAATCGGTTCAGGTTGACGGGTTCTGCCATGACGGGGCGAGTATAGGGCGGGTACCGCGCGATGGAAATCCCGGCCTTGCCGGACGAAAACAGGCGCCCGCGCGGGCGCCTGTTCCGGGCATGCGGCGATCCGGCCCTACTTCGCTTTCGGGCCGACCATGTTTTCGGGCCGGACAACGGCGTCGAAGGTCGCTTCGTCGACAAAGCCGAGGTTGATCGCCTCTTCCTTCAGCGTGGTGCCGTTCTTGTGCGCCGTCTTGGCGACCTTGGTGGCGTTGTCGTAGCCGATGGTCGGGGCAAGCGCGGTGACCAGCATCAGCGATTCGTTCATCAGCTTCTCGATGCGCACCTTGTCCGCCCTGAGCCCGACCACCAGGTTGTCGGTGAAGGCCGAGCAGGCATCACCAATAAGCTGCATGGCTTGCAGGACGTTGTAGGCCATCATCGGCTTGTAGACGTTCAGTTCGAAATGCCCCTGCGAGCCGGCAAAGCCGACCGCCATGTCGTTGCCCATTACATGGGCGCAGACCTGGGTCAGCGCTTCGCACTGGGTCGGGTTCACCTTGCCCGGCATGATCGACGAGCCGGGCTCGTTTTCCGGCAGCAGCAGTTCGCCAAGGCCGCAGCGCGGGCCGGACCCGAGCAGGCGGATATCCTGCGCGATCTTGAACAGGCTTGCCGAGACGGTCTTGAGCGTGCCCGACATCTCGACCATCGCGTCATGGGCGGCGAGTGCCTCGAACTTGTTGGGGGCGGTCACGAAGGGCAGGCCGGTGAGGGTGGCGATCTGCGCCGCGACCTCGATATCCCAGCCCTCGGTCGTGTTCAGCCCGGTGCCGACGGCGGTGCCGCCCTGCGCCAGTTCGTAGATGTCGCCAAGCGCGGTTTCTACCCGTTCGATGCTCTTGGCGAGCTGATGGGTATAACCCGAAAACTCCTGGCTGAGCGTCAGCGGCGTTGCGTCCTGGGTATGGGTGCGGCCGATCTTGATGATCCCGTCGAACTCCACCACCTTGCGCTGCAACGCCTCGTGCAGCTTGCGCAGGCCGGGCAGCAGAACGTCGCGCGCCTGCGTTGCGGTGGCGATGTGCATCGCGGTCGGGAAGGTATCGTTTGACGACTGGCCCTTGTTGACGTCGTCGTTCGGATGAACCGGATCCTTCGAGCCGATCCTGCCGCCGAGAAGCTCGATCGCGCGGTTGGCGATCACCTCGTTGGCGTTCATGTTGGACTGGGTTCCTGAACCGGTCTGCCAGACGACGAGCGGGAAGTCGTCGTCGAGCTTGCCGTCGATCACCTCCTGCGCGGCGGTCTGGATGGCCTGTCCGATCTCGGGTTTCAGCTTGCCATCTCCGGTATTGATGATCGCGCAGGCCTTCTTGATGACGCCGAGCGCCCGGACGATGGGAACGGGCTGCTTCTCCCAGCCGATGGGGAAGTTCTGAAGCGAACGCTGGGTCTGCGCGCCCCAGTATTTGTCGGCGGGAACTTCGAGCGGGCCGAAGCTGTCGGTTTCGGTGCGGGTCTTGGCCATGGCTTATCTCCGGATCAGTGATGAGCTGCGGTTTAGCGGCGGCGGGGGCGGCTTTCAACGCCACGCCCCGCCGCACCCGGGTGCAGGGCGCGGTGGCGGGCAGATGCCCCGGCCGCGCCGGACGGTGCTATTTGCGGAACTTGTCGAGGCTGACCACCTCGGCGTCGTGCGGGGTGTCGTCGGGCTCTACATTCTCGGCCAGCGGCGCCTCCTCGTCGTCGTCCGGCAACTGGGTTTCGTCGTCATCCTCGTCGGATGCGGTTTCGAATCTCAGGCCGAACTCAACCGACGGATCGACGAATGTCTCGATCGCGTCATAGGGAATGTAGAGCGGCTCGGGGCTGTCGCCGAAATTGAGCGTGACCGAAAACCCGTCGTCCGATACCTCCAGATGGTCGAACCAGTGTTGCAGGACTACGGTCATTTCCTTGGGGTAGCGCTGGCGCAGCCAATCGGCGATCTCCACATCGGGGTGGGTGGTGTCGAAGGTGATGAAGAAATGGTGCTGCCCGGGCAGGCCGCGTTCTGCAACCTCGCGCAGCACCTGCTGGATGAGGCTGCGCATGGCCTGATGCATCAGTTCTCCGTAGTCGATGCTCTGCGACATGGGCAGCTAGGTTCCCTGATTGACGTTTTGACGCAGCATAAGGGATTCGATTGCGAATGATAGCCGCCATCCAACGATTCCCGCCGGATTTCAGCGCTGGCCATTCCTCCCGCTGCCGGGTGCGAGGTTCATCTGCGAAAAGAAGAAGCGGCGCACGGCCGGTCGCCGGGATGGATCACCTGAGGCGCTGGCCGGCCATGCAGAGCGCAAGCGCGTTTTCGGGAACCAGCCCGACCTTTTCGAACAATCCGAGGAAATCGATACAATTGTAGGCCTCGACAAACCGGCCGTTTTCGATCTGGACCATCACCATGCCGTTGCCGGTGATCCGCTGGCGCGTTGCCCGAACGGTCGCGTCGTAGGTCGCCACCACGGCAAGCCAGTCGCCCTGTTCCACCGCCTTCTCGATCTTTATCTGCGAAAGCTCCACCATCTCGAGCAATGCGGCGACGAATTCGTGAAACTCCCGGGCACCGACGGCAAGATCGGGAAGCAGGCCGCTTGCCTCGGTCGAAATGCCGAAAAACCCGGATGCTTCCTCAACCGCGCCGGAGACCCATACCCGGTCGTAGAATTTCTGAAGGAGATCGAGCTTGTCCGACATTTTGCCGCCATCGTGTCCGCGTGGGTCACGTTAGGTCAAATGTCTGAAGCAATCCTGAATGCGGAGCCGCCGGACGAAAATCCGCCGACCGGTCGCGCGGGAGGCGTGCCGGAGCAGGCTCACAGCTTGCCACTGATCCGGTGACCGCGGGCGAAGGTCATTTCGACGAAGGTGATCGGCCTGGCCCCCTGCCATGTCGCGCGGCGATGAACGATCAGCGCGTCGCCGGGCGTTCCGCCGAGCGCGGCGATTTCCCGTTCCGCCGCGCTGATGGCGAGAAACTCCGATTCCGCATGGGTGAAGGGCAGGTGAAGAACCAGCCATTCGTTGGCGCCCAGCCTGTCGAAAGGTTCATCGAGCGCCTCGGGAACCGTCGCGGGGACGATCCAGCGATCTTCGAGCGCGTAGGGCGCCCCGTCTGCCAGATGAAGCGACACGACATGCAGCAGCGGCTCGTCCGTGGCGGTTCCAAGCGTTGTCGCCACCTTTCGGGGCGGCGGGCAAAGGCTCCGTTCGATCAGCCGGTAGCCATGGCGCCGGCCGCGTTCCTCGACCTCTTGCCGGATGAGCGGAATCCGGATCGTCGCGGTGCCGACCCGATGCCGGGCGACACGGGTTCCGCCCTTGCGCCGCCGTTCGAGCAGGCCGTCGTCGGAAAGCGAGCGCAGCGCGCGGTTGACGGTGGAACGGGCGCAGCCAAGCTCGGCCGCCAGATCGGCTTCGTTGGGGATCGGGTCTCCGGGCAGCCATGCCTTGCCGGTGATCCGCCGCAGCACCTCTTCCCGGACCGACTGCCAGCCGTATGGGGCGCCTTGCCGTGTCACAGTCCGCTTCGCAACCGGTGGATCGCATCGCGGTAGCGTGCGGCGATAGCGTCGCGCGCGATGTGGCGGCCACCTCGAACCAGATGGCGGCCGGCCGACCAGACATCGGCGATCGCATCCTGCCCGGCGGCAAAGATGA
Organism: Tropicimonas sp.; assembly: GCF_047971885.1. NCBI lineage: Bacteria > Pseudomonadati > Pseudomonadota > Alphaproteobacteria > Rhodobacterales > Roseobacteraceae > Tropicimonas > Tropicimonas sp. Next base: position 26,144 of record NZ_JBKEAE010000134.1, read on the forward strand.
AGCTGTCGAGCAGCGTATCGCCGGCGAGCCCGTCGAGATCGGGCAGCGAGGTGTCGAGTGCCAGAAGGTCGGCCCACAGCCCCGGCGCGATCCGGCCGCCTTCCCGCCCGGCCGACGCAGCGCCGCCGGCGCAGACGGCTTCGTACAATCGGCGGCCGGTGGAGCGGTCCGGGGTCGCCAGCGCGGCGCGCGTGCCGTCACGCAGCCGCTGCGAATATTCCAGCGTCCGCAGTTCCTCGGCCAGCGATATGCGGATGTTGCTGTCCGATCCGACAGCGATTCTTCCGCCGTGCCCGAGAAACCGGACGCCATCGAAGATGCCGTCCCCCAGCGAGGATTCGGTGATCGGGCAAAGCCCCGCGACCGCGCCCGTCGCCGCCAGCCCGGTTGTCTCCGCAGGGGTCATCTGGGTGGCATGGATCAGGCACCAGCGCCCGTCCGGCAGGCCGCTGTCGAGCATGTATTCGGTGGGTCGCCTGCCGTAAGCGGCGAGTACCTCGTCAACCTCGGCGGGCTGTTCGGCCAGATGCATGTGAACCGGACCTTCGGGAACCAGCGCCGCGGTTGCGCCAAGCGATTGCGGCGCAACCGCGCGCAGGCTGTGCGGCGCGACCCCCAGCCGCGCATCCGGCCCCAGAGACGACAGTGCGCGCCGGCTTGCATCGACGAGGCGGGCGAATTGTGCCTCTGAGTTGCCGAACCGCACCTGACCGGCCGACAGCGGGCGCCTGTCGCAGCCGCCGAATTCGTAATGTACCGGCAGCAGCGTCAGGCCGATCCCGGTGTCGTTCGCCGCCGAGACGACGCGCCCGGCCATCTCGGCAAGGTTGGCGTACGGGCGGCCGTCCGGCTGATGGTGCAGGTAGTGGAACTCGACATTGGTGCCGAATCCGGCCTCGAGCATTTCCATCTGCACGAAGGCGGCGATCGCCTCGACCTGATCGGGATCGAGCCGGTCGAGAAAGCGGAACATCAGACGCCGCCATGTCCAGAACGAATCGCGCGGATCTGGCCCGCGCCGCTCGGTCAGCCCGGCCATGGCGCGCTGGAAGGCGTGGCTGTGGCAATTGGCCGGGGCGGGCAGCAGACAGTCGGCCCGGTGCCCCCCGGGCGGGCTGTCCGGGGTGACGCCGGCGATCCTGCCGTCGGCGGTGATATCGACCAGAACGTCCTTTTGCCAGCCGTCTTCGGTGAGAGCCGTCTTTGCCCAGATTTTTGCCCGGTCTTTTGCCATGACAGTGCCTTGACTTATTATGTACGTACATATTAACCGTTGCAGATACGGGAGCAAGGGGGCTTTCGATGCTGCTCAGCAATACGACGATTGCGACGATTGCGCCGGACGGCGGTTACGGGCTGATCGATGACGGTGCCATCGCCATTTCGGGCGAACGGATCGTCTGGGCAGGGCATCTAGAGGATCTGCCCGAAGAGCATGCGGCAAGGCGGCGGACGGACCTCGGCGGCCGCCTGACGACACCGGGGCTGATCGACTGCCACAGCCACGTCGTGCACGGCGGCAATCGCGCGCGCGAATTCGAGATGCGGCTGCAGGGCGCGAGCTACGAAGAGATCGCCCGCGCCGGCGGCGGTATCGTCTCGACCGTACAGGCGACCCGTTCGATGCCGCACGAGGCGCTGGCCGGGGCGGCGCTGCCGCGCATCGATGCGCTGATCGGCGAGGGTGCGACCCATATCGAGATAAAGTCGGGATATGGGCTCGACCGTGAGACCGAACTGGCGATGCTGCGCGCCGCGCGCCGGATCGGCGATCTGCGCCCGGTGCGGATCAGCACCAGCTTTCTGGGTGCCCATGCCGTACCGCCGGAGTTCGCCGGCCGGCCCGATGCCTATATCGACGAGGTCTGCATTCCCGCCCTGCGGGCCGCCCATGCCGAGGGGCTGGTCGATGCCGTCGATGGCTTCTGCGAGGGTATCGCCTTTACCCCGGCGCAGATCGAACGGGTCTTCCGGGTGGCGGCGGAGCTTGGCCTGCCGGTGAAGCTCCATGCCGAGCAGCTTTCGCATACCGGCGGCACGGCGCTTGCCGCGCGCCATGGCGCGCTTTCCGCCGATCACGTCGAATATGCAACCCCTGACGACGCCGCCAGGCTGGCGGCGGCGGGCAGTGTGGCGGTGTTGCTGCCCGGGGCCTTCTATACCCTGCACGAAAACCGGAAACCGCCTGTCGAAGCCTTTCGCGCCCATCGCGTTCCGATGGCGCTGGCGACCGATTGCAATCCGGGCACCTCGCCGATGACCTCGCTTCTGCTGGCGATGAACATGGGCTGCACCCTGTTCGGCCTGACCCCCGAAGAAGCGCTGGCGGGGGTAACCCGCCACGCCGCCCGGGCGCTCGGGCTGGCCGACAGCGGGTTCATCGCATCTGGCGCGCGCGCCGATCTGGCGGTGTGGAGTGTCGGGCACCCGGCCGAACTGTCCTACCGGATGGGGTTCAACCCCCTGTACTCCCGCATTTTCGGAGGCCGCGCATGACGATCACCCTGACGCCCGGAGCCACGGGGCTGGCAGAGCTTAAAACCGTCTGGCGGCAGGGCGCGGCCGTCCGGCTGGATCCTGCGGCGCAGGCGCCGGTCGCGCGGGCGGCGGCGCTGGTGCGCGCGGCCGCGAAGGGCGCCGTTGCCGTCTATGGCGTCAACACCGGCTTCGGCAAGCTCGCCTCGGTCAAGATCCCGCCCGACCAGACCGAAACACTTCAGCGCAACCTGATCCTGTCGCATTGCTGCGGCGTGGGCAAAGCGCTGGACGCGCCCACCACCCGCCTGATGATGGTGCTGAAGCTGCTGTCGCTGGGGCGTGGCGCCTCGGGCGTGCGCTGGGAGATCTGCGCGCTGATCGAGGCGATGCTGGCCGCCGGTGTGGTGCCCGAGATTCCCGTCCAGGGGTCGGTCGGCGCCTCGGGCGATCTGGCGCCGCTGGCGCATCTGGCCGCTGTGATGATCGGC
>NZ_JBKEAE010000121.1:0-17949 GCF_047971885.1 Tropicimonas sp.
TACGGCTGCTTCCTTCCGGACCTGACCGGGTTGGCGAGGCGCCTGCCCGCGCCAGCCTCTCGATCCGCCAGTTACGGGATGCGCGCGCCGGAATCAAGCTGCCCGTCGCTGCCTGCGCCGGCGCCCTCCCGGCTGGCGCGAATGAGGCGGGACATTGCGCGCTGGCTGGCATAAGTGTTTTTCGCCCGGATGTGGTTGCCGGGCGAGAACGAACGGATGAACAGATGACTTCCGAACACGGGCAGGTGGACCTTGTTTTCGCCGCCACCGCTGCGGGGCAGGTTGCGATCAACCGCCGGATCGGCAACATTCGCCAGCTTGCGTTTGTCGATGGGGAGCGCAGGGTTGCGCCGCTGCACACCGCGCCCTGGGTGGGCGAGGCCGCGGGTGAATTACCGGCGGGGCTCGATCCGGTCGAACGCGGCCTGTCGGGCGATTTCTTCTGTGCGCCGTTCGGGGCCAACAACCTCGAACCGGGGCCGATCCACGGCTGGACGGCCAACAGTGCCTGGCAGGTGCTGGAACACGGCGAGGGAACGCTGGGCTTGCGGCTGGAACGGCCGGTGATGGGGGCCACCGTGTTCAAATCGCTCAGTCTGGGGCGGAATGCACCGCTGCTCAGCCAGCGGCACCGGATCGTCGGCGGCGAGGGCAGGCTGCCGGTGGCGCATCACCCGATGATCCACATGGCGGCAGGTGGCAGGTTCACCACCTCGGCCAAGCGGCTGGCGCTGACACCCGAAATGCCGCTCGAACCCGGCCGCAACAGGCTCGCCTGTCCGGCGGGCAGTACCGATCCTGCGGCCTTTCCAGCCGCCGGCGGCGGAACGGTCGATCTGGGGCAATTGCCGGTCGGCCGTGGGACAGAGGATTTTGTCACCCTGATCGAGGCCGAGGGCAGCCGTCTGGGCTGGAGCGCCGTCCTGCGCGCGGCCGAGGACGATATCGTGATCGTGCTCAAGGATCCGCGTGTGCTGCCGGTCACGATGCTGTGGCATTCCAACGGCGGACGGGATTATTCCCCGTGGAACGGGCGGCACAGCGGCGTTCTGGGAATTGAGGATGGCGTCGCGCCGGGTGCCGCCGGGCACAGGGGCGTTCTGGGGGCGAACCCGATCTCGGATGCGGGCGTTCCGGTCGCGCTCGACCTCGCGCCGGGGCGCGAACATGTGATCGAACACGCGATCCTCGCCTTCGCACGGCCGGCCGGATGGGGAGCGGTCGCGGATGTCGAAATCTCGGGCGACCGGCTGACGGTCACCGCCGATACCGGCGGCAACCGCAGCTTCGATCTCGACCCTGAAATCGGCCTGCCGGGCCGGTAGGGCGCCCTATCGCAGCCAGGTGTCGTAGTCGCTGACCAGCAGGTGGGCCGGGGCGATGTCTTCCTCGATCTCGGCGAAACGGCCGATGGGATCGCGAAAGATGTTGTCGGTCAGATCGTCGTTGACGGTCGATACCTCGCCGATCAGCACATCGCCGCCCGCGCCCCAGAAGGCATGCCAGTCGCCGGGCATCAGCGTCACGCTTTCGCCGGGCCGGAGCAGCAGGACCTCGCCGGGCCGGAAGACGCGCGAAACGCCGTCGCACATCACCGTGCCGCCGGCGGTTTCGTCGAAGTTCCCCTCCGGGTCCGAACCAAACAGCTCGATCGCCAGGGTAGCGCCGCCTCGGTTGATGATATCCTCGGCCTTGATGATGTGCCGGTGCATCGGGCTGATCTGGTCCTGACGCGAGATCAGCAGCTTTTCGGCGTAACACATGCCGCCGCCGCGTTGCAGATCGGACAATTCGCCGTTGCGAAGGGTGAAAAGGAACAGGCCCAGCCGGTCGAAATCGCCCTGGCCGTAATCGGTTATGTCCCATCCCATGCGCGCGCCGATCACACGGGCGGAGCGGGTGGCGTTGGCCCTGAACTCCTCGGGGGTCCAGTAGGCGAAGGGCGGCAGCACGAAGCCGTGCGAGCGGATAAGATCGTCGGCCGCAGCCATGATCTCGTTGATGCGGGAGCGTTTCATCGAGGGTCCTTTCGAAGCGATGGGGATGCGGTTCGCGCGCCGGCGGTGCCGCCGGCGCGCGTCGGTCAGGGCTGCCCGGTCCTCAGGAAGTCGTCCATCCTGTGCAGAGCTTGCGCGATGTCATCGCGGCTCGCGGCATAGCTCAGGCGGATGTAGCCCTCGCCCAAAATGCCGAAGTCGGGACCGCCGATGGTGGCGACGCCGGCCCGTTCCAGCAGGGCCGAGGCAAGCGGCTTGGCCTTCCACCCGGTCGCGCCGATGTTCGGGAAGGTGTAAAACGCGCCCTTCGGCACGACACAGGAGACCCCGGGCAGGGCGTTCAGCCCGTCGACCACCAGTTTCCGGCGGGCGTCGAACTCATCTACCATTGCCAGAACCGCGTCCTGCGGGCCGGTCAGCGCCTCGATCGCGGCGTATTGCGACGGCGCGTTGACGCAGGACCAGGCGTTGACCGCCAGTTTGCGCACCTTGTCGTAGAGCCCGTCGGGCCAGACCGAATATCCCATCCGCCAGCCGGTCATGGCATAGGTCTTGGACCAGCCGTTCAGCAGGATCAGCCGGTCGCGAATCTGGGGATATCCCAGCAGGGTGACGTGTTCCTCACCGTCATAGAGTATCTGGTCGTAAATCTCGTCCGACATCACGGCGACCTGCGGATGGTCGGCCAGCCCCACCACCAGCCGGTCGATCTCGGCCCGTGGCGTGACGCCGCCGCAGGGGTTGGCGGGTGAGTTGAGGATCAGCAGGCGGGTGCGCGGCGTAACGAGCGACAGGGTTTCCTCCGCCGATACGGCAAAACCCATCCCCTCGCGGATCGGGACGGGAACCGGCGTTGCGCCGGTGAATTCGATCATCGAACGGTAGATCGGGAAGCCGGGGTCGGGATAGAGGATTTCGGCCCCCGGTTCGCCGAACATCAGGATCGCCGCGAACATCGTGATCTTGCCGCCGGGAACCACGATCACCCTGTCGGGCGAGACGTCGACACCGAAGCGCCGGTCGAGATCGCCCGCGACCGCCTCGCGCAGCGCCGGCAGGCCCGTTGCCGGGGTGTAGCCATGATGGCCGTCGCGCAGCGCCCTGACCGCCGCCTCGACGATATTTTCCGGCGTCGGAAAATCGGGCTGGCCGATCCCGAGATTGATGATGTCGCGCCCCGCCGCCGCCAGTTCCCCGGCGCGCGCCAGAACGGCAAAGGCGTTTTCCTCGCCGATGCGATCGAATCCCGCAATGGTTTGCATGTTCCGCCCTCCGGTCCGGTCAGATCTGCCAGGCGCGGGTGGTCTGTACCTGCTCGCCCAGCCCGGCGATACCGAGCCGCAGCTTGTCGCCCGGCCTGAGGAAGCGCTGCGGCGTCTTGCCCATGCCGACGCCCGGCGGTGTGCCGGTCGAGATCAGATCGCCCGGCTCCAGGGTGATGAACTCGCTCAGATGGGCGATGATCTCGGCCACGCCGAAGATCATGGTACCGGTGTTTCCGGTCTGCATCCGTTCGCCGTTCACATCCAGGAACATGTCGAGCGCCTGCGGGTCCGGTACCTCGTCGGGGGTTGCCAGCCAGGGGCCGACGGGTGCGAACCCGTCGCAGGACTTGCCCTTGACCCACTGCCCGCCGCGTTCGATCTGAAAGGCGCGCTCGGAAAGATCGTTGACCACGCAATAGCCCGCAACATGCTCGAGCGCGCTGGCGACGGCCACATGTTGCGCGCGCCGCCCGATCACCACGCCCAGCTCGACCTCCCAGTCGGTTTTCTGCGAGCCTTTGGGGATGACGATTTCGTCGTTGGCGCCGGTCGGCGGGCAGACCTTCATGAAGAGGATCGGTTCTTTCGGAATCGCCGCGCCCGTTTCGGCGGCATGGTCGGAATAGTTCAGCCCGATGCAGAATATCCGCCGGATATCGGACAACACGGGGGCATAGTCGCGGTCGGCGATTTCCGGCAGGCTGCCCGGATCCAGCCCCTCGATGAAGCTCAGACGGCCATAGGCGATATCGTCCCGTGTCAGGTCGTCGATATGGGCGGCGATGCTGCGGTGCGTGCCGTCCGCTGCGACCACGGCGGGAACGATTCCGTCGGCGGTTCTGATGCGGCAGTATTTCATGGCTGGGATTCCTCTCGCTCCGGGTCAGGCGCAGGTGAACGCCATTTGCCGCCGATGACAAGACGGCTGGCGGCGAAATGCCCGATTCGGCCTGCGACATCTGGCTGACAGCCCCGGGTACTGGACGGCGACGGCGCTTCCGGGGTTTACTTTCTCCGGTGTCGGCGCGATGCGCCCGTCACCGGTTCAATCCTGCGCGGGAGCCCGTCGATGATCCAGCCGGATACGCTGCCTGACCGAATTCGCGCCTGCCGCATATGCGCCGGCGATTTCGCCCGGGCCGATCCGCCCGTCGCGCCGCGGCCGGTCGTCTGGTTCGGGCGGCGCGCGCGGATTCTGATTGCCGGTCAGGCGCCCGGAACCAGAGTCTATCGGTCCGGCATTCCGTTCGACGATGCTTCGGGAAAACGGCTGCGGGAATGGCTGGCGATGGACCGCGAGACCTTCTATGACCGGAACCGCATCGCGATCGTTCCCATGGCCTTCTGTTTTCCCGGCCTCAGGAATGGCGCCGACCTGCCTCCGCCCGGGGTCTGCGCCGGAACCTGGCGCGCCGAGGTGATGGGCTATGCCGGGCCGTTCGATTTGACCCTGCTTGTCGGCGGTTATGCGCAGAAATACCATCTCGGCGACGCGGCTTCGGGCGGTGTCGGTGCGACGGTTGCCGCGTGGCGGGACCTTGCGCCCGATGTGTTCCCCTTGCCTCATCCGTCCTGGCGCAATACGCGGTGGCTGAAAGACAATCCCTGGTTTGCCGCCGAACTGCTGCCGGCGCTGCGCGCCAGGGTGACCGAGGTGCTGAGATGAACGACGATGCGACACCGCTCGATATCGCCCACCGGGCGATGGCCGCAAATCCCGACGACGGCGCGGCACGGCTGCGGTTCTACGACCGGCTGGGCGAATCGGAACTGTTCCTTCTGCTGGCGGGCGAACCCGAGGGGGACACGATCGTCCCGCAGCTTTTTCCGCTCGAGACGTCGCAGGTGGTGCTGGTCTTCGACCGCGAGGAGCGCCTGTCAGATTTCGTCGGCGGGCCGGCCGATTTTGCCGCCCTTTCCGGCCGGCAGGTGGTGCGCCTGCTGACCGGGCGCGAGATCGGGCTGGGGGTGAATTTCGGTGTCGAAGGCTCGGAGATCGCGATTCCGGCGGAAGCAGTAGCATGGCTGTCGGATGTGCTGGACCATACGCCCGCCGAAGCCGAGGAACGCCCGCGCGAGATCGCCGCTCCCGGCGGGATACCCGAGGCGGTTCTGACGGGGCTCGATACAAAACTTGCCACCGCGCGCGGGCTGGCGCGCGCCGCCTATCTGGTGCGGGCAGGCTACGAAAGCGGGCGGAAGGCGCATCTGCTGGCCTTTGTCGACGCGGTTTCCGGCGCCGAGCGCGCGCTGGCCAACGCGGTGGGAGAGGCGCTGACCTTTTCCGGCGTCGACGCCGGGGAACTGGACGTAGCCTTCTTTGCCGCCAGCGATACCATTTCCGCCACGCTTGCCCGGGTGGGGCTGCGGTTCGACCTGCCCGAAGCGGAAATGCCGGAGATCGTCGAGATGGACGCGCCGGGCATGGACCCGGAGGAACCGCCGATCCTGCGCTGAACCCCGGCCGGCGGGGCCCCCGCCTGTCCTCGGCGCCTTGCGGCACCTCGTCCCGCCGGGCCCGGCGCGCCTGCGGCGCGATAACGGCCCGGGCCCGGTGGCGATTGCGCCCGCGCCGCTTGACATCCCGCGCCCCGCGCGGTGTATCGGCGCGGATTCAGACCTTCGCCGAAAGGGCTCCGCAATGCACGCCTATCGCAGCATGACCTGCGCCGACCTCACCCGCACCAACGTTGGCCAGACCGTCCGCCTGTCGGGCTGGGTTCACCGGATCCGGGATCATGGCGGGGTGCTTTTCATCGACCTGCGCGACCATTACGGCATCACGCAGCTTATCTGCGACGCAGACAGCCCGGTCTTTGCCGAAGTCGAGAAACTGCGCGCGGAATGGTGCATCCGCATCGACGGCGAGGTCAAGGCGCGCGACGAAAGCCTGGTCAATCCCAGGCTGCCAACCGGCGAGGTCGAGGTCTTCGTGCTCGGCCTCGAAGTGCTGGGGGCGGCCGAGGAACTGCCGCTGATGGTGTTCGGCGATCAGGAATATCCCGAGGAGACGCGGCTGCGCTACCGGTTCCTCGACCTGCGGCGCGACGCGATGCAGAGAAACATGACCCTGCGTTCGGATGTGGTGGCCTCGATGCGCCGCCGCATGTGGGATCAGGGCTTTCGCGAATACCAGACCCCGATCATCACCGCGTCGAGCCCCGAGGGCGCACGCGATTTCCTCGTGCCGTCGCGTCTGCATCCGGGCAGGTTCTATGCCCTGCCGCAGGCGCCGCAGCAGTTCAAGCAGCTGATGATGGTGGCGGGCTTCGACCGCTATTTCCAGATCGCGCCCTGTTTCCGCGACGAGGACCCGCGCGCCGACCGTTCGCCGACCGATTTCTACCAGCTCGACATGGAGATGAGCTTTGTCACCCAGCAGGATGTGTTCGACACCATCCAGCCGGTGCTGCAGGGCGTTTTCGAAGAGTTCGGCCAGGGGGCGAAGGTCGACCGGCAATGGCCGCAGATCACCTATCGCGATGCGGCGCTGTGGTACGGCACCGACAAGCCCGACCTGCGCAACCCGATCAGGATGCAGGATGTCTCGGACCATTTCCGGGGCTCGGGTTTTGCCATCTTCGCCAGACTGCTGGAACAGGAAGGGACCGAGGTCCGCGCCATTCCCGCCCCCACCGGCGGCAGCCGCAAGTTCTGCGACCGGATGAACAGGTTCGCCCAGGAGCAGGGGCTTCCGGGGATGGGCTATATCTTCTGGCGCGACGGTGAGGACGGGCTGGATGCCGCCGGGCCGCTGGCCAAGAACATCGGCCCTGAACGGACCGAGGCGATCCGCCGGCAACTCGGGCTCGGCGTCGGCGATGCGGCCTTCTTTCTCGGCGGCAAACCCGCCGTCTTCGAGGCGGTGGCGGGGCGCGCGCGCAACGTGATCGGCGAGGAACTGGGCCTGACCGAAAAGGACCGCTTCGCCTTTGCCTGGATCGTCGATTTCCCGATCTACCAGAAGGATCCGGAAACCGGGAAGATCGATTTCGATCACAACCCGTTCTCGATGCCCAGGGGTGGGCTCGAGGCGCTGGAAGGCGATCCGCTGATGGTGACCGGCTTCCAGTACGACCTGGCCTGCAACGGCTACGAGCTGGTCTCGGGCGCGATCCGCAATCACAAGCCGGAAATCATGTTCCGGGCGTTCGAGATCGCGGGCTATCCGCGTGAGGAGGTGCTTCGGCGTTTCGGTGGCATGGTCAACGCGTTCAGGTTCGGTGCGCCGCCACACGGCGGTTGCGCGGCCGGGATCGACCGGATCGTCATGCTGCTGGCCGATGAGGTGAACATCCGCGAGGTCATCATGTTCCCGATGAACCAGCGCGCCGAAGACCTGATGATGGGTGCGCCGTCCGATCCGACCAACGAGCAGCTTCGCGAATTGTCGCTGCGGATCGTGCCTCAGGACTGAACGGCGCGTGAATCCGCAAACGGAACGCCCGGCCGAACCGGCCGGGCGGTGTTCTTTTCTGTGCGATACAGCCTGTACAGCCTGACGACATGATTCTGATCAAACCCTCAGGCTGTAACCTTCTGATTTTCCGCTTGTCTGCGCAAATTTGAGGATCGGATTTGCTTCCGCCAGCTATACGCCTGCGGACGGTTTCGGAACCGGGCAGAAGCTCAGAAGACCGGGCCGCCCGGTTGTCTTGCCACGACCATCGAGTTGATTTCGCTGATGGCGCGCGTCGTTTCCCGGCTGCCCGGGCGCGCGGCGGCAAAACGTGTCGCGGCCCGGGCCAGCCCGTCGTCGCCGGAGGAGGTGGCCAGCGACGAGAGGAACTGGGCGACGTATTTGACCGTCCGGTTGTCCTTCGATCCCGAAAGGACCCGGGCGGCATGTTTCAGATCGTCCTTCAGGGCGAGCCGGTCGGGCACGACCTGGTCGATGGGAATCGGACGCGGACCGAACGACCTGAGTTCGGCGGGCAGGTGAGCGAGGATCGCCTGCTGGAAAGCGGCGACGCTGGCGACCGGTTTGGCCAGGAAGCCGTCGGCCCCGGCGGTCAGAATTGGCTTTTCCGCCGCCATGTCGCCGCTCGACCCGAGCAGGACGGGCACCCGCGGCTCCGCCAGGGCAAGTTCCCCGATCAGGTCGGTGCCGGTGCCGTCCGGCAGGCCGAAATCGACAATCACCACGGTGGGCATGTACAGCGTCAGGTGACGCCGCGCCGAGGCGAGACAATCGGCGCGCCGGATGCGGGCGCCGCTGCGCAGGCACATCAGGCGCAGCGCCTCGCAGGCGAAGCGGCTGTCTTCGACGACAAGAACCGTCAGGCCCAGCAACGGCCGGTCGGCGGTGGGCCTGCGTGTCATCATGATCCTGGAGAGGTCGTCCGCCATGCTCCGTCCTTTCATATTGCCCGAAGCATCAAAGGTGATTCTGCCTAACGGCCGGTAAATGGACCCTGCGCCGCAGGCCACACTCTTGCGAAAGGTTGCGGCGCGGAGCGATAAGACGGGGCGAATTCATCAAGACAAGGAAGCTGATCATGATCGGTCGTCTCAACCACGTTGCCATCGCCGTTCCCGACCTGGAAGCTGCATCCGAGCAGTATCGCTCCGTTCTGGGGGCGAATGTCGGCGCGCCGCAGGACGAACCCGATCACGGTGTCACGGTGGTTTTCATCGAACTGCCCAATACCAAGCTCGAACTGCTCTATCCGCTGGGCGAGAAATCCCCCATCCAGGGATTTCTCGACAAGAACCCGTCGGGCGGTATCCATCACATGTGCTTCGAGGTCGACGACATCATCGCCGCTCGCGACCGGCTCAAGGCCGAAGGCGCCCGGGTGCTGGGCAGCGGTGAACCCAGGATCGGTGCGCACAAAAAACCGGTGCTGTTCCTGCATCCGAAGGATTTCAACGGCTGCCTGATCGAGCTGGAGCAGGTCTGAGGCATGGCCGTGACCTCCGCCATCGTGCTGCTGGTCGTGTTCTGGTTCATGGTGTTCTTCATCGTGCTTCCGCTCCGCCTGACCACGCAGCAGGAAAGCGGAAGCGTGGTCGAGGGCACGCCGGGCTCCGCCCCGGCGAACCCGCAACTCAAACGCAAGGTCCGGATCGTGACGGCGATAGCGCTGCCGCTGTGGGCGATCGCCTGCGCGATCATCCTCAGCGGTGCAATTCCGGCCGATTACCTCAGCATGTATCACCGTTTCGGCCCGGAGCGTATTGCCCCGGGCGGCGGGCAGGCGGAGGGCGCCCGGTAGCGCCCGTCAGTCCTCGGGGCGCAGGGTCAGCCAGATCAGCGCGCCGCCCGCCAGCGCCAGAAACGGCGCCATGGCAAGGTTGACCGAGACCCATCCTTCGGCCGCGTTGCCACCCGAGCAGTTCATCAGCCCGCCCGATACCAGCGAGGCGAGCGCGACGCAGCCGAAGACCAGCATGTCGTTCATGCCCTGCACGCGCCCGCGTTCCTCGGCCGTGTGGGCCCCCGCCAGCATGGAGGTGGCGCCGATGAAGCCGAAGTTCCAGCCGATGCCAAGCAGTACAAGCGCAAGGAAGAAGTTGGAAAGCTCCACCCCCTGCAACGCCACCGCGCCCGAGCAGGCCAGGATCAGCAGCCCGATCGAGATGATGGTCCGGACCCCGAAGCGCGATATGAGCTGGCCGGTGACAAAGGAAGGCGCGAACATGGCAAGCACATGGGCGGTGACGACAAAACCCGCGGTTTCGGTCTGAAATCCGCACCCCACCACGGCAAGCGGCGTCGATGTCATGACCAGGTTCATCAGCGCGTAGGAAACCATTGCGCAGATGATGGCGACAAAGATTGTCGGATCGCGCAGCAGTTCCATCCGTGTGCGCCCGGTGGGGCTGCCGGATTTCGGGGCCGGGGGTCTGGGGATGTCGAGCAGCAGGAACAGGGTCATGCCGACGAGGTTGAGCGCGACAACCCCGAGGTAGGTGCCGAGAAACGGAACCACATAGGCATCGACCAGCGATGTTCCCAGCGTCGGGCCGATCACCGCGGCGACAAGACCGCCCGCCAGCACGTAGGAGATCGCCTTCGGCCGGAACTCGGGCGAGGCCGTGTCGGCGGCGGCGAAGCGGTAGAAGCCCTGCGCCGACATGTAGATACCGGTCAGATAGGACCCCAGCAGGAAGATCGTGAAACTGTAGGTCCACAGCCCGTAGGCCGAGACGACCGCGCCCAGAATGGCGCCGGTGACCCCGACGACGAACCCGGCCTGCCGCCCGAGCACCTGCATGAGCGACGAAAGCCATGGTGCGGTTGTCATCGACCCGATCACCACCATCGTGATGGGCAGCGTGGCAAGGCAGGCATTCGGTGCCAGCATGCCGCCCGCCAGCCCGGCGACGGTAAAGATCATCGGCATCTGCGCGCCGAGAATGGCGTTCGCCGCGACCAGAACGGCCACGTTGCGCCGGGCGCGCCGGTCGTCGGGGGCGAGATCTGTGGGAACATCGGTCATGACCGAGCAATATCGGCGCCGCCTCCCGCCGGCAAGCTTTCGCCGTCGCGCAGGGCATGTGCGGTCTTGCCTGTCGGTCCTGACGCCCTATGCTCCGGCTTCGGACAGCAGAAGGAAACAGGCGGTTCATGCGCAATGTCGGACGGATCATCGAAACCCCCGCCTGCGTGGCCGAGGGTGCGGCGCATCTGTGCATCGTCGAGCCGCGGTTTGCCGCGGCGCTCGAACAGACCGGCCCCTTGCCGCTCAGGCGCCGCAAGGACGGGTTCGAGGCGCTGCTGACGGCGATCGTCAGCCAGCAGGTTTCGGTTGCCGCGGCCGATGCGATCTGGCGGCGGCTCAAGGCGGCGCGCCTGACCGGGCCGCGCAAGGTGATGTGGGCCTGCGAGGAGGAACTGCGCGCCTGCGGGCTGAGCCGGCAGAAGGTTCGTTATGCCAAGGCGCTGGCCGAGGCGCGGATCGACTATGCCGCGCTGCGCGCCGCCCCCGAGGCGACGGTGATCGAAACCCTTACCGCGGTGCCCGGCATCGGCCGCTGGACAGCCGAGATCTATGCGATGTTCTCGCTCGGGCGGGCGGATGTGTTCGCGCCGGGCGATCTGGCGTTGCAGGAGGCGGCGCGCATCCTGTTCGAGCTCGACGCCCGCCCCGGCGAGCGGCACCTGCGCGCGATGGCCGAGGCGTGGACACCGTGGCGCGGGGTGGCGGCGCGGCTGCTCTGGGCTTATTTCCGCGTTGCCAGGGACCGCGAGGGTATTCGTTGAACAAACCCTACGGCGCCGGCGTGAGTTCCGGCGTTTCCAGCCGGTGATAGAGATGCGTGAAGGTCGCCACGCCCAGAACGGGAACGAACAGGTTGACGATGGGCACCGACAGCGGCGCCGCCATCAGAATGCCGGCGATCCAGATCTGCGGCATGTGCCTGCGCCGCGCCGCTGTTGCACCCTGGCGCCCGATCCGGCGCATGGCGACAAGCTGAAAATACTCGCGCCCGAGCAGATAGCCGTTGACGATCCAGAACAGGAACGGCGCAAACGGCCCCGAGACGAAATAGAGCGCCAGCGCGATCAGGTTCACCACGACGATCACCGCCAGAAATCCCAGACTGTCGCGCAGCGCCTCACTCCAGGGTACGCCGGGGGCGGGCGGCAGGCCGGGGTAATAGCGCTCCTCGACCGCTTGCGCGATCTCCTCCAGAAACAGGCCGGTAAAGGCCGAGGCGACCGGCACCATCAGGAAGACCGAGGCGACCATCATCGCCCCGACCACCGTCCCCTCGGCGAGAGTGTCGGCAAAACCGATCGTCCGGCCGAACAGTTCGAAGCTTTCCGGCACGAGGCCGCCCACCAGCCACGCCAGCGCCCAGGTGGCCAGAAACAGCAGCAGCACCGTCAACACCAGCCCCAGCAGAAGAACCCGCAGAAAGCGCCGGTCGGTTATCTGGGCAAGCGCCAGCCGGATGTCGGAGAAGACGTTCAAGCGCGCATCCATTCGACGATGGCATCGAGATCCGGGCGCGGCCGTTCGGGCGGCGCCACCGTTTCGGTGCCGATATGGATGAAGCCGGCGATGCTCTCCTGCGGCGCGAGCCCCAGCCCCCGTTCGACAAACGGCCGGTCGAAGCTGGCCCAGCCCGACAGCCAGTTGGCGCCCCAGCCGGCGGCCAGTGCCGCCATCAGAAGCCCGTAGCAGGCCGCCCCCGCCGAAAGCAGCTGCTCGCTTTCCGGAACGTCATCGCTGGGTCTGGGGGATGCGACCACCGCAACCGCAAGATCGGCATCGGCGAACTGGCGTTCCATCTTTTCGACCTTCTCCGGCGCGATGCCGAGGGCATCGGCCCGAGCGGGGACCATGCCCGCCAGACGGTTCAGGGCCGGCTTCTCCAGCACGATGAAACGCCACGGCTCCAGTTTCTTGTGATCGGGTGTGCGGGCGGCGACGGTCAGCAGCCGGCGCAGTTCGGCCTCGTCCGGGACCGGCGCGGTCAGGGTTTTCGCCGGACGCGAGCGACGGGCGAGCAGAAAATCGAAAGCGGCCTGATTGGGTTGAGGCATGGGAACTCCATCGGTTGACGGGCAACATCTAGGTGGACAGGAAGAACCGTTCCAGATCGCCGATCAGCGCATCGACCATGGCGATGTGGCGCGGTCCGGGCTGGCGGGCGCCGACGGTCTCGCGCATCGGGTCGGGCACGCTGACCGGCGCACCGGAAAGCGCCTCGAGCGTGGCATGCCCGCAGAAGGGCACATAGGCTTCGGAATAGCCGCCCTCGTGCACCAGAACCAGCCGGCCGCCGCACAGCGCCTCGGCGGCCGCGCGTGCCCGTTCGGTGAGCGCGCGGAATGTATGGGCGCCGGCGAACATCCGCCCCAGCGGATCGAAGGCGCAGGCGTCGAAGCCGCAGGCGACCACGATGGCATCGGGCCCGAACGAATCGAGGGCCGGCCGCACCAGCCGGTCGAACGCCGCGAGGTAGCTGTCGTGCCCGGTGCCGGGGGGCAGGGGGATGTTCATGTTGGCGCCGCGCCCGGCGCCCCGGCCGCGCCGTTCGGCATTGCCCGTATCGAGAGGGTAGTTCCGTTCCTGATGGAGCGAGATCGTCAGAACCTCGGCGCGGTCGTAGAAGATAGCCTCGGTGCCGTTGCCGTGATGTACGTCCCAGTCGACCACGGCGATCCGCCGGGCCAGCCCCGCCGCCAGCGCCGATTCGATGGCGATGGCGATATTGGACAGAAGACAGAAACCATTGGGAAAATCGGGCAGGCAATGGTGGCCGGGCGGGCGAGACAGCGCATAGGCATTGGTCAGGTCACCCCGCAGAACCGCCGCCAGCGCCGATTCGGCCAGTCCGGCCGAAAGCGCCGCGATCTCGTAGCCGCCCGGCCCGAAGGGTGTGCGCAGGCCCAGTTCGCCGCCGCGTTCGTCCGACAGGGCCTTGAAGGATTCGAGGTAGCTTTCGGGATGGACACGGCGCAGGGCGCCCTCGCTGGCCGGTGCGGCACTCTGCATCGCAAGATGCCGGTCGATGCCGGAAACCCGCATCAGGTTGAGAAGCCGCCGCTTTGCTTCGGGGCTTTCGGGCAGGCCGGCGGGCAGCGGCTGCACGAACCCGCCGACCGGCAGGGTCAGCGCGTAATTTCCGCCACCGTGCCAGAAACACCGTTCATCCCAGAAAAAGCCGGTGGCCATGGTGGTCCTCCCAACGCCGCGCGCTTAGTCTATGTGCGCGACAGGGGAACGGAAAGGGTGGGCATGACCAAGGGCGAACTGGCACATCTTGCAAAGCCGGGGGCCGAGATCGCGGTGCGGGTGACGCCGAAGGCGTCGCGCAATGCGGTGCTTGCCGACGCGACCGGCCTGCGCGTGCTGGTGACGGCCGTGCCCGAGGACGGCAAGGCCAATGCGGGGGTGCAGAAGCTGCTGGCACATGCGCTTGGCATTCCGAAATCGCGGCTGGAACTGATCCGCGGCGCCACGGCGCGCGACAAGGTTTTTCGCGTGGCCGGCTGAGCTCAGTCGCCGCGCGCTGCGATACGGTTGATGTGCCCCATCTTGCGCCCGGGTCGGACCTCGGCCTTGCCGTAGAGATGCAGCGCAACGTCGGGTTCGGCGGCCAGCGCGGGTACGCGGCGCATGTCGTCGCCGATCAGGTTTTCCATCACCACATCGGCATGGCGGCGCCCGTCGCCCAGCGGCCAGCCGGCAATGGCGCGGATATGCTGTTCGAACTGGTCCACCGCGCAGCCGTTCTGTGTCCAGTGGCCGGAATTGTGTACGCGCGGCGCGATCTCGTTGACGATCAGGCCCCGCGGGGTAACAAAAAGCTCCACCCCCATGACCCCGACATAATCGAGCGCGTTCAGGATACGCCCGGCCAGCAGCGCGGCATCGGCCCGCAACCGCGCGGGGATGGCGGCAGGCACCCGCGTGCTGCGCAATATGCCGCTGCGATGGACGTTCTGACCGGGGTCGAAACAGGCGACCTCGCCCGAGATCCCGCGCGCCGCGATGACCGATATTTCCATGTCGAAATCGACGAATCCCTCGAGCACCGCCGGTGCCCCGGCCATTGCGCCATACGCTTCACCGGCCTCGGCGGGATCGGTGATGCGCACCTGTCCCTTGCCGTCATAGCCAAGCCGCCGCGTCTTCAGGATCGCCGGGCATCCGATACGATCAAGCGCTGCCCGAAGATCGCCGAGGCCTGCGATATCTGCGTAGGGCGCAGTCGCCAGTCCGAGCCCGGTCAGGAAGTCCTTTTCGATCATCCGGTCCTGACTGACCGCCAAAGCGCGGCGGTTCGGACGCAGCGGGCGGATCGCCTCGATCCGGTCCAGTGCGTCGGCAGGCACGTTCTCGAACTCGAAGGTCACGACATCGACCGTGCGCGCAAAGGCCTCGAGCGCCGCCGAATCCCCATAGGGCGCCCGGCTAAAGGCCGCCGCGACATCGGCAGCGGGCGCGGCGCCCGGCTCGAAGACATGCGTGCGGTAGCCGAGGCGCGCCGCGGCGACCGAGAGCATGCGGCCAAGCTGACCGCCGCCGAGGATGCCGATCGTGCTGCCGGCGGGCAGGGGCTCATTCATCGGCCGGCACCTCGGGCACGGAAGCCGAGAGCGCGGCGCGCCACGCCTCCAGCCGCCGGGCAAGCCCTGCGTCCTCGTTGGCCAGAATGGCGGCGGCCATCAGCGCGCCATTGGCTGCGCCCGCCGCCCCGATCGCCATCGTGGCGACGGGAAAGCCGCGCGGCATCTGCACGATGGAATAGAGCGAATCGAGCCCCGACAGCGCGCGGCTCTGTACCGGCACGCCGATCACCGGCACGCGGGTTTTGGAGGCGACCATGCCCGGCAGATGTGCCGCGCCGCCGGCGCCGGCGACGATCGACTTCAGCCCGCGCGCCGCAGCGGTCTTGCCGTATTCCCACAGCCGGTCGGGCGTGCGGTGGGCCGAGACGATGCGCACCTCGAAGGGTATATCCAGTTCTTCGAGGATCCGGGCGGCCTCCTTCATGGTGGGCCAGTCTGACTGGCTGCCCATGATCACCCCTACCTTCGGTTCCGCCATCGCGACCTCCATCGAAACAGAGCGCGCACTATAGCCACCCGCGCGCGCAGGGCAATCGGTGGCGGGTTCAGGCGATGATGTCGGGGGTCAGATCGTCCTCGATCGCCGCGATCCGGTCCTTCAGCGCCAGTTTCTGTTTTTTCAGCCGGCGAATGGTGAAGGCGTCGGCGGTGCCCGTTGCCTCGAGCGCGACGATCGCCGCATCCAGATCCCGGTGCCTGCTGATGAGCACCTGAAGCTGCACGCGCTTTACCTCGGTCGGGTCCATCTCTGAGGGGGTGGTCATGGCGTCGTATCGGTCCTCGGGCGAACGGGCCGAATATATTGCAAACCCAAGCCCGCTGGAAGGCCCCGGCTTGCAGTCGTGCCGGCGCACCCCCATATTGCATACGGGTGCCCGGCAATGGGGCCCGACACCGCATGGTCGCTTCCTGAAAGGACATGCCCGATGAGCAAGACCGCCCTCGGTTCGCACCCCTTCCTGCTGGGGTTCGAGCAACTTGAACGCCTCGTCGAGCGGACCGCGAAGTCCGGCAACGACGGCTATCCTCCCTATAACATCGAACAATCGGGAGAGCGGCGCTATCGCATCACGCTTGCGGTGGCGGGTTTTTCGGAAAGCGACCTTTCGATCACGGTCGAGGACCGCCAGCTTGTCGTCAGGGGCCGTCAGGCCGACGACACCGGCGAACGGATATTCCTCTACCGCGGAATTGCCGCCCGTCAGTTCCAGCGCAGTTTCGTGCTGGCCGACGGGGTCGAGGTTTCGGGAGCGGCACTGGAAAACGGCCTGCTGCACGTCGACCTCGAACACGCACTACCGGAAACGGTCGTTCAGACCATCCGCATCGACAGGAAATAGGAGATCTTCATGGATACCAGACATCCCGCTGCCGAAGGTCCCGTCGGGGGCCAGGCCATCGTCTATGTCCGGCCGATTTCGGTTTCGGAACTGCCTGACGAGATTCGCCGGCAGGCGCCGGACACGACCACGCTCTATTCGGTCCACGACGCGTCGGGCCAGCGATTGGCGCTGGTGAACGGGCGCGAACTGGCCTTTACGCTCGCCCGGCAATACGATTTCGTGCCGGTCAACGTTCACTGACCGACGGGCGCGTGCCCGAAGGTCGCTTGCGGCCAGATGGCTGAGAGCGCACAAAAAACGCCCCGCGAACCTGCGGGGCGTTCTGCGTTGCCGGTTGCCGCTTGCACTCAGGCGGCGATCAGGCCGAGGCTTTCCAGTTTCAGAAGCACCTGCTGGGCGCAGTAATCGACATCGACCGCTTCGGTATCGAGCCGGAGTTCGGGGCTTTCCGGCACATCGTAGGGGTCCGAAATCCCGGTGAACTCCTTGATCTTGCCTTCGCGGGCGAGCCTGTAGAGCCCCTTGCGGTCGCGCCGTTCGCATTCCTCGATCGAAGTGGCGACATGCACCTCCACGAAAGCGCCATGACGCTCGATATCCTCGCGCACCGCGCGCCGCGTCGCCGCGTAGGGCGCGATCGGCGCGCAGATGGCGATGCCGCCGTTCTTGGTGATCTCGGAGGCGACAAAGCCGATGCGGCGGATGTTGAGGTCGCGGTGCTCCTTGGAGAAGCCAAGCTCCGAAGAGAGGTTCTTGCGCACCACATCGCCGTCAAGCAGCGTCGTCGGCCGCCCGCCCATCTCCATCAGCTTGACCATCAGCGCATTGGCGATGGTCGATTTTCCGGAGCCGGAGAAGCCGGTGAAGAACACGGTGAAGCCCTGCTGCGAACGTGGCGGACGGGTGCGGCGAAGCTCCTTCACCACCGCCGGGAAGGAGAACCAGTCCGGGATCTCCAGCCCCTCGGCGAGGCGCCGGCGCAGTTCGGTGCCGGAGATGTTGAGGATCGTCACATCGTCCTTGTCGGCGATCTCGTCCACCGGCTCGTATTGCGCGCGGTCCTGCACATAGACCATGTGCTTGAACGGCACCATCTCGATGCCCATCTCCGCCTCGTGCTTGCGGAACAGTTCCTGCGCGTCATAGGGGCCGTAGAAATCCTCGCCCGCGCTGTTGGCGCCGGGGCCGGCATGATCGCGCCCGACGATGAAATGCGTGACACCGTGGTTCTTGCGGATCAGCCCGTGCCACACCGCCTCGCGCGGGCCGGCCATGCGCATGGCGAGGTTCAGCAGGCTCATCGAGGTGGT
>NZ_JBKEAE010000152.1:0-36036 GCF_047971885.1 Tropicimonas sp.
CCTCCTGCTCGGCCCGCTCCTTGTCTCGCCGGATCAGGTCGCGCACGTATTCGCTGATGTTCTCGTAAGAGCCGTTCTCGCCGACATTGGCCGCGACGAAATCGCTGAGCGCACCGCTCAGACGGACGGTCATGGTCGTCGTGGTCGTGATGCGGGACATGGAAGTCTCCTCATTCTTGGCGTGTAGTCAATATAACCAAAAAACACTACACATCAAGTCTGGCGGCGGTGAAGCAATTTGGCCTCCCCGCCGCCCATGTGGCGGCTTGACCTTACTCGGAATCCGCGTCGTCGTGCCGATCGGCCAGCATCAGGACCATGTGGAACACGATGTCCGAGTGCCTGGCCAGTGCGATCAGATGCTCGCCGCTCGGCCCATGCTCGCCCGCGATCCAGTACTTAACGGTCCGCTCGCTCGCACCCGTCCACCGCATCGCCGTCTTGACTGCTCGATGCGTCAGGCCGAGTTCGTCCCGAAGTGCCGCGGCAATGGCGGCCCGGTAGTCGGCGACATCGGTTTCAAGGGGTGCATTTGTGCCTGTTTTCGGCACAATTGTGCCCGTCTTGGTCCGCATCTCTGCGTCCTCCTTCGATAATACTCTGGGAAGGACATGAAAAGCGGCAGTTCGTATTTGCGACGTGGCGGCCGATGGCACCGCAGAGCGCATCAGCATGGGCGCGGTGGTGCGAAGCCAGAGCCGGCTTGCCGACGGCAAGTCATGGATCGAAGGAGATGACACCATCACCTGGCCCTGGCATGAATTGTTGAGGGACGACGACCTGACCCCGGATGAGCCGACGCGCTTCGACCTGTTTCTGGCGGTGCGGCAATGGGGCGTCGCGCCGGGGCACAGCCTGCGGCTGGAACTGACGACGCAAAGCGGAACGGATGTCTGCCCGGCCGAGGGCGACCTGCCGATGGTCTCGGAACCCTGCCGTCTGATCGCGCCGCAGGCCGCAACCCTGCCCGGCGGCCGCTATCGAGTTCTCTGGGGGGCTGACCACGCCTCGACCCTGAACCTGCCGCTGCTGCCCTACCGGCACTTCCCCGACGGTTACGATGGCTCTGGCAAGTCCGTGGAGCGTCTTGGCCGTGCCGTGCGCGCCTTCGACCTGCCAGCGGTGGCGAGTGTAGATGCGTGTTCGTCGTGAAACACCCGATCCCATCCCGAACTCGGCCGTTAAGTGCCGCCGCGCCGATGATACTGCGTCTCAAGACGTGGGAGAGTAGGTCACCGCCAAACCTGGGAAAGCCCCATTAACTCTCAATACGATCCCAAAAAACACAGCCTACGGACAGTGGTTGATCCCCTCGGCCAGCCAATTGTTCCCGCTGCGGTGCAACCAGGTGACCGAAAGCGTGTCAACCTTCGTCTGCATGGCCTGCGCCGCCGTCCAGCCCATGGCACGCTGGATCTGCGTGAGGATGGTGCCGAAATGGGCGACGACGACGATATTGTCGCCCGCATCGGCAAGACGGTCTGCCGCAGCGTCGACCCTGCTGCGCAGCATGTTCCACGATTCCCCGCCGGGCGGGTGGATGTCGCCGGGGTGATCGAGGAATTTCCGGCTCAGTTCCGGCTCGGTTTCGGCGAGTTCGTCAAAGGTCCTTTCCTCCCAGTCGCCGAAATGGAGTTCGCGCAGATCCGCTTCGTGCGGCAAGCGCGAACGCCCCCGGACAATCGCATCGGCGGTGGCAATGGCACGAGACAGGTCCGAGGATACGACCACGGCGTTGCAGGGCAGAAAATCGGCCAGCCGCGCCAGCGCCGCGTGGTCCGACAGGTCGGCGGGCGCATCGGTCCAGCCGATCATCTCGCGCCGGTGCGTGGGCCCGTGGCGCACCCACCAGAGCGTACTCATGGCGCACCGGCGGGCAGGTTGCCCCTGAGCGCCAGGGGCAGGCCGGCCATCACCGCAACCACCAGTCCGGAACGCGCGGCGATTTCGCAATTGAGCCGCCCCTGAAGGGTGCGAAAGCGCCGGGCGAGCGCATTGTCGGGCACGATTCCCTGTCCGACCTCGTTGGAGACCGCCACAAGAGGCGCGGCACGGCCCGTCATTGCATCCAGCAGATCGGCGGTTTCGGCCGCGAGGTCGGCGTCGGCAAGCAGGCGGTTGCTCAGCCATATGGTGAGGCAATCGAGCAGGATGGCGTGGTCGGGCGGTGCGGCGCGCAGCGCTTCGGCCAGCCCGTCGGGTGCCTCGACCGTCTGCCACCCTTCGCCGCGACGCGCGCGATGCTCGGCGATTTTCGCCGCCATTTCAGCATCGTGGGGCCGGGCCGTCGCCAGATAGAGACAGGGCAGCCCGAACGACCGGACCAGTTGTTCGGCCCAGGCCGATTTGCCGGAACTCGCTCCACCGAGCACGAGGGTAAGCGCGGGGGTCATCGGGGCTCCACAACCGCCATCGGATGTCGCCTGCCTACCAGAGTGTGCGGGCGAAAAGAACCCCGCGCGCCGGCCCGTGTCGGATTCGGCTGGCGGCCCGGACGGGCAGCCTGTAGCGGTTGTCGCATGAATCATCCGGCGCTCATTATGGCGATTGTTCTTGCTGCGGCACCTGTCACGGCGGGCGAGCTTGCGGCGGTTTCCGATCTGGACGTCCGGGGCGCCGAGGTGGCGATACTGGGCGAAGTGCACGACAATCCCGCCCATCACCGCAACCAGGCCCTGGCGCTGGTCGCGCTTGCGCCTGCCGCCGTCGTTTACGAGATGCTGACCCCCGAGCAGGCCGCGACCGTCAACCGGGCCGAGCGGTCCGATGCGGTCGCGCTGGCGACGGCGTTGAACTGGGACAAGGGCGGATGGCCGGATTTTGCCCTCTATCATCCGCTTTTCCTTGCAACCGACGCGCTGGTCTACGGTGCCGCCATTCCGCGCGAGGAGCTGTCCGTGGCCATGCGCGACTCGGCGGCCGTGGCGTACGGGACGGGTGAGCCGGTCTTTCCGCTCGGCCCGTTGCCGGCCGGCGAACAGGCGCTCCGCGAAGACCTGCAGCGCGAGGCCCATTGCAATGCGCTTCCTGAAGAGATGCTGCCCGGCATGGTCGAGGCACAACGACTGCGCGATGCCCGCTTCAGCGCCGTGGTGCTGAGGGCGCTGGAGGAAACCGGCGGCCCGGTAGCGGTGATCACCGGCAACGGCCACGCGCGCCGGGACTGGGGGATGCCCCGTTACCTGCTGGCCGCGCGGCCCGGGCTGGCGCTTTTCTCGCTCGGCCAGTTCGAGGAAAGCGCCGAACCCGCGCCGCCCTTCGATGCCTGGCTCATCACCCCCGCCGCCGAGCGCGAAGATCCCTGCGCGGTGTTCAGCAAGAGCTAGACGGTGCGGGGTGATCGCTTGCCAGGCGGGGCCGGGCTGCCTAAGTCTGGGCACGGGCAAAGCGGAGGCGGATCATGGCAGCGCGCATTCTCCTGATCATCGGCGGCGGGATCGCGGCCTACAAGTCGCTCGACCTGATCCGTCGGCTGCGCGAGCGGGGGATGAGCGTGACCCCGGTTCTGACACCTGCCGCCGGGCATTTCGTGACCCCGCTCAGCGCCTCGGCCCTGGCGGCGGAGAAGGTCTATGGCGAGCTTTTCGACCTGACGGACGAGGCCGAAATGGGCCACATAGAACTGAGCCGCGCCGCCGATCTGGTGGTTGTGGCGCCCGCGACCGCCGACCTGATGGCCAGGATGGCAAACGGGCACGCCAGCGATCTGGCCTCGACCCTGCTCATGGCCACCGACAAGCCGGTTCTGATTGCGCCGGCGATGAACGTGCGGATGTGGGAGCATCCTGCGACACGGCGCAACCTGGCCACGCTTCGCGGCGACGGTGTATTGACGGTCGGGCCGGACGAGGGGGCGATGGCCTGTGGCGAGTTCGGCTTCGGCCGCATGGCGGAAGTGCCCGAGATCGTCGCGGCGATCGAGGCTGCGCTTGGCGCGGGGCCGCTTGCGGGGCGGCACGTGATCGTTACCTCGGGCCCGACACACGAACCCATCGATCCGGTGCGTTACATCGCCAACCGGTCCTCGGGCATGCAGGGTACCGCCCTTGCCGCGGCGCTGATGCGGCTCGGTGCGCGGGTGACGTTCGTCACCGGCCCGGCGAGCGTGCCGCCGCCGCAGGGGGCGGTTGTGGCGCGGGTCGAGACGGCGCGGCAGATGCGCGACGCGGTGATGGCGGCGCTGCCCGCCGACGCGGCCGTCTTCGCCGCCGCCGTGGCCGACTGGCGCGTTCTCAATGCGGCGGACCGGAAGATGAAGAAGGACGGTACCGGCCGGCCGCCGGCGCTGGAATTTGCCGAAAACCCCGACATTCTGGCCGAGGTGTCGCGCCTTCCCGTGCAACGGCCGCAGCTTGTCGTCGGTTTTGCTGCCGAGACGGACGATGTGGTCGAACATGCCACCGCCAAGCGGGCGCGCAAGGGCTGCGACTGGATCGTCGCCAACGATGTCTCGGAAAGTACCGGGATCATGGGGGGGGCGGAAAATCAGGTGACGCTGATATCCGATGCCGGGGCCGAGGCGTGGCCGCGCATGGGCAAGGAGATGGTGGCCGAACAGCTTGCCCGGCGGATCGCTGCGACGCTTGCAGGCGGAGATATCTAGCGGATGGCGAATCCGGAGCGACATGGCGGCTGTGGATTGCGGAAGCGCCGGTGATGGAAGACGAGAATGTGCTCATGATCCTTTACGGCATTCCGACCTGCGATACCTGCCGCAAGGCGCGCAAGGCGCTGGAGACAGCCGGTTTCACCGTCGTTTTCCGCGATGTGCGCGCCAAGCCGCTTTCGCCTGCCGAATGGGCGCCGCTGATAGCGGCATTCGGGGCTGACCTGGTGAACCGGCGGTCGACGGCCTGGCGCAGTCTTGGCGAAGCCGAGCGCGGCACGTAGGCTGCCGCGCTTCTGTCTGCGCATCCGGCGCTGATGAAGCGGCCGGTCTGCCAGTCGGAGCGCGCGCTGACGCTCGGATGGGACAGGGCGGTACAGGAGGTCTGGCTGTCGTCCGGTGCTTCGCGCCGAGACGAATCACCGCATTGAAGGACGCAAGGCCGAGTATCGGAATTGCAGCGCCCGAGGGTGGGACGGCGGGTGCAGATTACCGGCAATGTGGAAGAGACGTTCCGGGGGGTGTGTTGAGTAATGGACGGGGAATCCTGGTTCTGGATAGCCGCCCTAATCGTCATTGGCCTGGGTTTGCTTTGGCTGGCATTCACGGCGCTCATGCTAGGATTGACCGGTGCCGTCCTAATCCTTGGCCTCGCCGCTGCGCAAGGTTTCGTTGGAATTGTTGCCTTTATTGCGGCGTGGATATTCCTCTTCCCCGTAATGGCGGTTTGGGCGGTTGGCTGGGGATTCATTGAGGCAAGGAAACATGGCGGCTCAGAACCTGAAAACAGGTGGACAACGCGCACCGACCGCAAACCACCCACCGATCCCGAGGAAAAGTATCTGTGGGCTAACCGCCTACCGCCATACGATAAGTGAATAGTATCAAGCCGCGACGGCTTCCCGCTCACCTTTCCGCGCCAGGCGCTGATATCAATCGCCCTCGAACGCGCAAAGCGCATGCACGTCCATCCCCATGGATTCGAGCTTTGCCCGGCCGCCGAGGTCGGGCAGGTCGATGACGAAGGCGCAGCCGATAATTTCGCCGCCCAGCCGCTCGATCAGCCGGATGCCGGCCTCGGCGGTGCCGCCCGTCGCCAGCAGATCGTCGACCAGCAACACCCGCGCGCCGGGTTCGATGGCGTCGTCGTGAATCTCTACCACCGCCTCGCCGTATTCCAGCGTATAGGCCTCCGAGATAACCGGGCCGGGCAGCTTGCCCTTCTTGCGCACCGGAACGAACCCCACCGAAAGCTGGTGCGCGACGGCGCCGCCGAGGATGAAGCCGCGTGCCTCCAGCCCAACCACGCAGTCGATGGGGACATCGGCATAGGGGTGAAGAAGCTGGTCGACGGCGATGCGCAACCCGCGCGGATCGGCAAACAGCGTCGTCACATCGCGGAACATGATCCCTTCCTGCGGAAAGTCGGCGATGGTCCGGATATAGTCCTTCACCGTTTTGTGGTTGGGCATGCTCGAAAACTCCTCTCTGCCATGCGGCACGTCATGTGCAACCCCGCGCAGTGAACCCAGTGCGCGCCGTGCGGGCAAGGGCGAGTCGGGCGGCCGGGGGCGGGGTGTGCCATCATGCCGCCACGAAACCCGGCTGCCGGTCCGGGCCGGCGACGTGCCGGTTTCCGCCATGGGTCAGCGAACCGACACCACCCGGCCGGCGTCGAGCCGCACCACGCGGTCCATCCGCGCGGCGAGATCGAGGTTGTGAGTCGCGATGAGGGCAGCAAGCCCGGTCTCGCGCACAAGGTGCATCAGTGCCTCGAACACGGTTTCCGAGGTTGCCGGGTCGAGGTTTCCGGTCGGTTCGTCGGCCAGCAGAAGCGCCGGCGAATTGGCGAGCGCGCGGCAGAAGGCGACACGCTGCTGCTCGCCCCCCGACAATTGCGAGGGGCGGTGTGTGGCACGCCGGCTGAGACCGACCGAGGCCAGAAGCGCCGCCGCGCGGCTGTCGGCGTCGCCCCGTGCGCTATTGTTGGCAAGCTGCGGCAGGATGATGTTCTCGGCGGCCGAGAATTCGGGCAGCAGGTGGTGGAACTGATAGATGAAGCCGACATCCCGCCGCCGTGCCGCCGTGCGCCGCGAATCGTCCATCGCCGAGGTTTCGCGGCCGTTGAGGATCACGTGGCCGGCATCGGCCCGGTCGAGAAGCCCGGCAATATGCAGCAGGGTCGATTTGCCGGCGCCCGAAGGCGCAACCAGCGCCACCACCTCGCCGGCCGCGACCTCTAGATCGACACCGCCCAGAACCTCGACGGCGGCGGGCGTGCCGATATTGTAGGTCTTCTCGATCCCGACGAGTTCGAGCACGGTCTCACTCATAGCGAAGCGCCTCCACCGGGTCCATCCGGGCTGCGCGGCGCGCCGGGAAGAGCGTGACGACGAACGACAGCCCAAGCGACAGGGCCACCGCCGAAAGCACATCGGCCGCTTCGAGCCGCGCCGGCAGCGCGTAGATGCCGCGGATCGATGGGTCCCACACCCCGCCGCCCGAAACGTAGTTCACGAAAGAGAAGATAGGGTCGATGTAAAGTGCGAAGAGACAGCCGAGGATCACCCCTGCGATGGTGCCGACCGTGCCGACCGAGGCGCCGCAGATGAAGAATATCCGCATCACCGACCCCTGAGTGAGCCCCATCGTGCGCAGGATGCCGATATCACGGCCCTTGTTCTTGACCAGCATGATCAGGCCCGAGACGATGTTCATCGCCGCGATCAGAACCAGTATCGACAGGATCACGAACATCACGTTGTCCTCGACCTCCAGCGCCCTGAGAAAGGCGCCCGAGGCGTCGCGCCATGTCCAGATCAGCGTTCTTTCGCCGCCGGCGCGCAGGATGTCGCCGGCCATTGCGTCCACCCTGTCCGGGTCGGCGACCATGACCTCGAGTTCGTCGGCGACACCCTCGCGGTTGAAATAGCTCTGTGCCTCGGCACAGGGCATGTAGACACGGGTGCGGTCGATGTCGTAGCGCCCCGCCTGGAAGACATAGACCACCTCGTAGGCGTTGACGCGCGGCGAGGTGCCGAAGGCCGTCTTGACCCCGTTGGGCGAGATCAGCTTCACCCGGTCCCCGACCTGCGCGCCGAGCAGTTGCGCCACCCCCCAGCCGAGCGCGATCCCCTCATCGAAGCGACCGATATCGCCCAGATGCTGTTCCGGGTCGGCGATGCGCGGAATGGTGGCAAGATCTTCGGCGGCGATACCGAAGACCTCGACGCCCGCGTTCTGGCTCTGGTAGTTCGCCATTACCTGCCCCTTGACCAGCGGGGCAACGCGGGTAACGCCCGGCACCGCACGCAGGCGCCCGGCCATTTCGGAATAATCATCGATCACCCGGTCGGACTGGCCCGTTTCGGTCACGACCACCGAATTGTAGACCGTCACATGGGCGTTGGCGCCAAGAATCGTGTCGACAAATTCCGCCCGGAAGCCCGACCTGACCGCAAGCGTCGCGATCAGTGCGAAAACGGCCAGCGCCACGCCGACGAGGCTGATCCACGTCATCACCGAAACGCCGCCCTCGCTGCGCCGGGCGCGCAGGTAGCGCCACGCGATCATCCATTCGAATGGGGCAAAGGGGGGCGGGGTCTGGGCCACGGGTGCTGCTCCGGTTTTTCGCTTCCATGACCGTCCGGAGGGGCAAGGTCAACCGCAGAGCGGTGGCGGTTCACCCGGCAGAACGGCGGCGGGGCACAATTGGCCGTGACATTGCCGTCGCGATCTGATTTAGCAGGGTGCATCGACGGGGGCGTCCGCAGCAGCGGTCTGAGAAGCACCCTTTGAACCTGAACCAGATGATGCTGGCGGAGGGAGTCGGGGACAGGCTGGCAGCACCATCCGATGTCCCGCAACGGCCCCTCGCCCGAGGAGGCCGACAAGTGACCAACCCCGCAGACGCCCTGATCGCCATGCGCCATGCCGCGCCACTGGTGCAGTGCATTACCAACTACGTTGCGATGAACTTTGCCGCCAATGCGCTGCTGGCGGCGGGAGCAGCGCCCGCGATGGTGTCGGACCCCGAGGAATCGGGCGAGTTTGCCGCCATCGCCGGGGCGCTGACGGTCAATATCGGCACGCTGGGGCCGCGCTGGGTCGACGGCATGGTCGCGGCGGCCGGTTCCGCGAAGGCGAACGGCAAGCCGTGGGTGCTCGATCCGGTTGCCTGTTTCGCCACCCGGCTCCGGCGCGAGGCGACGGCGACGCTGATGGGCCTGCGCCCCGATGTGGTGCGGGGCAACGCCTCGGAAATCCTCGCCGTCGCCGGGTTGTCGAGCGCGGGCAAGGGGGTCGATGCCGGCGACAGCGTGGCCGCAGCCGAGGCGGCGGCGCGCGATCTGGCCGCGCGGTCCGGTGCGGTCGTCGCCGTAACCGGCGCGGTCGATTTCGTCACCGACGGTGCCCGTTCGGTGCGGATCGCCGGCGGCTCGCCCCTGATGCCGCGCGTCACGGCGACCGGCTGCGCGCTGACCTGCCTGATCGGCGCCTATGCGGCGGCGGTTTCGGACAGGTTCGATGCGACGGTGGCGGCGCTTGCGCATTTTGCGGCGGCAGGTGACATGGCGGCAGCAAGCCCCGGTCCCGGCAGCTTCATGCCGGCCTTCCTCGACGCCCTGTCGGCGGTACCGCCCGAAGCGCTCGGCAACGGCCGGGTGCAGCCGGCATGAGGGCGGGCTGGGATCTTTCGGCCTATCTGGTGCTCGACCCGGTGCTGTGTGCTTCCGTCGGGATGGTCGCAACGGCGCAAAAGGCGGTTGCCGGCGGCGTGGGCATTATCCAGCTGCGCCACAAGACAGCGAGCACGGCCGAGCGAATCGCGACCGGCCGCGCCTTGCAGGCGGCGCTTGCCGGAACCGGGGCGAAGCTGGTGATCAACGACGATATGGAGGCCGCCGTGGCGCTGGCGGCCGACGGGCTGCATGTGGGGCAGGGCGATACCGGCGCGGCCGCAGCCCGTGCGCGGATAGGCCCCGACATGGTGCTGGGCGTGTCGGTCGAGACCGAGGCGCATGTCCGTGCCGTCGATCCGGCGGTGGTCGATCTGGTCGGGGCCGGCCCGGTCTTTGGCACGCCGACCAAGCCCGACCATGCCCGCCCGATAGGTATCGGCGGGCTGGCCCGCATGGTGGCGCTGTGCCCGGTTCCGGCGGTGGCGATCGGCGGCCTTTCGGCCCGGCATGCCACCGCGGTGATCGGGGCGGGTGCGGCGGGGCTGGCGGTGGTCTCGGCCATATGCGGCCAGCCCGACCCCGAGGTTGCGGCGCGCGAACTGGTTGCAGCAGTGCGGGAGGCAAGGGCATGAGCGTTGCGACGGCCCTGTCGATCGCGGGTTCGGACCCGTCGGGCGGTGCGGGCGTTCAGGCCGACCTGAAGACGTTTTCGGCGCGGGGGGTCTATGGCATGGCGGCGCTGACGGCGCTGACGGCGCAGAACACCTGCGGGGTCAGTGGCGTACATCCGGTACCGCCCGCCTTTGTCGCCCGGCAGATCGGGGCGATCTTCGACGATATCCGTGTCGATGCGATCAAGATCGGCATGATAGCGGGCGCCGGCGTGGCCAGCGCGGTTGCCGGCGTGCTGGCGTGCTATCCCGGCCCGGTGGTGCTGGATCCGGTGATGGTGGCCAAGGGCGGCCATCCGCTGTTGCCGGCCGATGCGGTGGCAGCGCTGAAGGCCGACCTGCTGCCGGTGGCGACGCTGCTGACCCCGAACCTGCCCGAGGCTGCCGCCCTGCTGGGCACGGAGCCCGCGACGACGCGCGAGCAGATGGTTGCGCAGGCGCGGGAACTCGCGGCGCTGGGGCCTGCGGTCCTGCTCAAGGGCGGGCATCTTGAAGGGGCGGAAAGCCCCGATCTGCTGATTGCCGGCGATCTGGTCGCATGGTTTCATGCGCCGCGCATCGAAACACGCAACACCCATGGCACCGGCTGCACCCTGTCCGCCGCGATCGCGGCGGAACTGGCAAAGGGGCATCCGTTGCCGCAGGCGGTCAGCAATGCGAAGACCTGGCTTTCCGGGGCGCTTGCCGCCGCCGACGATCTCGATATCGGGCACGGACACGGGCCCACCCACCACTTTCACGCGCTCTGGCCGGTGGCCTGAGCCGCCGCCGACCCTAGGGAGACACCCCATGCGTATACTGCCGTTTGCCTTTGTCCTGCTGGCCGCAATTCCCGCGCTGGCACAGGACGAAATGACCGTGATGCTCGACTGGTATGTGAACCCCGATCATGCTCCGATCGTTCTGGCGCAGGAACTGGGCTATTTCGCCGACGAAGGGCTTGCGGTCCGGGTCGTCGCACCGTCGGATCCCGCCGATCCGCCCAAGATGGCCGCTGCCGGCAGGGCCGATCTGGCCATCGACTACCAGTACCAGCTTCACATGGCGGTGGCGAACGGGCTGCCGCTGATCCGTGTCGGAACCCTGATCGGAACGCCGCTGAACTGTCTCGCCGTTCTGGACGATGGCCCGGTCGGTTCGGTCGCCGACCTGAAGGGGCGCCGGATCGGTTATTCGGTGGCGGGTGTCGAGGAGGCGCTTCTGCAGAAGGTCCTCGGCAATGCGGGGCTGACGCTGGACGATGTGGAACTGGTCAATGTCAACTGGTCGCTGTCGCCGGCGCTGCTGGCCGGGCAGGTGGATGCTGTGATCGGTGCCTTCCGCAATTTCGAACTGAACCAGATGCGGATCGAGGGCAGGCCGGGGCGCTGCTTCTATCTCGAAGAAGAGGGGCTGCCGCCCTATGACGAACTGATCTATGTGGCGAACCCCGATCTGATGGACCGCGACAAGCTGCGGCGGTTTCTGGCGGCAACCGAACGGGCGACCCATTACATCGTCAACCACCCCGATGCGGCATGGGAGGCGTTTTCGGCCACGGCGCCGGAGTTGCGCGACGATCTGAACGCCATGGCCTGGGGCGATACCTGGCCGCGCTTCTCGCTGTCGCCGGCCGGGCTGGACGCCGGGCGCTACGCGAGGTTCGAGAGCTTCCTCGCCGAAGCCGGTCTGATCGAGGGCACCCGGCCCGTCGCCCGGATCGCTGTTGATCTGGGGGCGCAATGAACGCCTCCGGCCACGGCGATGCGATGGCGGCCGCATCGCGTGTATCGGCGTTCCGGCCGTGACCGTCGCCCCGTCCATCATGCTGACCGGTTCGGCGCGGTTCGGCGCGGTCCGGTTGTTTCCGGAGGTTGCGCTGACGATCGACGCGGGGCGGTGGTCGTGCCTGCTCGGGCCCTCGGGCTGTGGCAAGACAACCATCCTGCGGCTGATCGCCGGGCTTGAAACAGGCGTAGCCTTCGACGGCGCGGTTGTAGCCGGCGACGGCGCGCCGGTGGCCGGGCGCGTGGCCTATATGGCGCAGACCGACCTGCTGATGCCATGGCTCGACGTGCTGGGTAACGTGACGCTGGGCGCGCGGCTGCGGGGCGAACAGCCCCGGACGGGCGACGCCGAGGCGCTGATCGCGCGGCTCGGCCTGAGCGGTCACACGCGCAAGCGCCCCGCGCAGCTTTCCGGCGGCCAGCGCCAGCGCGTGGCGCTGGCCCGAACGCTGATGGAGGATCGCCCGGTCGTGCTGCTCGACGAGCCGTTTTCGGCGCTCGATGCGCGAACGCGGGCCGACATGCAGGAACTGGCCGCCGAAACGCTCGCCGGCCGCACCGTCCTGCTGGTGACACACGATCCGGGCGAGGCGGCGCGTCTGGGCGACCGGGTATTTGTGATGAACGAAACCGGCATGAGCGAAGCGGTTCCGCCGGTGTTGCCCGCCATCCGCCCCGCAGGCGATCCTGAAACGCTGGCCTTTCAGGCCCGACTGCTGGCCGCGCTCAGGGTCCGGGCCGCATGAGGGGCACGGTGCAGGGGCTTGCCGCGACGGCGCTGTTTCTCGCGCTCTGGCAGGCGCTGGTGAGCTTTGGCGGGATGCCAAGGTTCATCCTGCCGGGGCCGTGGCCGGTGGCCGAGGCGCTGTGGGACAACCGGGCGCTGATCGCCTGGCACGCGGGGATCACCCTGGCCGAGGTGCTTCTGGGGCTGTTTCTGGGCACGGCGCTGGGGGTGGCGACGGCGCTGCAACTGGCGGTCTCTCCCGTCGCGCGCTACCTGATCCGCCCGGCGCTGATCGCAACGCAGGCGCTGCCGGTATTCGCGCTTGCGCCGATCCTGACGCTGTGGCTGGGCTATGGCATCTGGTCCAAGGTCCTGATGGCGGTGCTGATCATCTATTTTCCCGTCGCCTCGGCATTCTTCGACGGGCTGATGCGAACCCCGCCGGGCTGGCTCGATCTGGGGCGGACCATGGGCGCGCGTCCGGCGCGGCTGCTCTGGCGGGTCCGGGTTCCGGCGGCGGTCCCGTCGCTGGTCTCGGGGTTGCGGCTGGCCGCCGTCTATGCACCCATCGGCGCGGTTGTCGGCGAATGGGTCGGCGCGGCGGGGGGGCTGGGCTATCTGATGCTGCTTGCCAACGGCCGGGTGAAGATCGACCTGATGTTCGCAACTTTGATCGTGCTCGCGGTGCTGACGCTGGCGCTGCACAGGGCGGTCGGCTGGCTCTGCGACCGGATGCTGACGCGGCTGGACTGACGGGCGAACGAACGGGGCGAACGAACGGGGCGCGCCAACCCGCCCATTCGTCCGATGGTTGCCGGGCGCAACACTTCGCGGGGCTGCGTGCGCCCGCTATTGATGTCGTCTGGCGAAGGGCTGATGATACGGCAGACCGGCCGGTGCGCATCCGTGTGGTGCTGCCGGTTCTCCGAAGGGATATTTGCCATGGCGACCAATGCGGAACTTGCGGCCGAGGTGAAGGAACTGCGGCAGGAGCTTGAGGAGGTTCGCGCCGCGCGCCATGCCGAGGAAGCCGCCCGCAAGGCCGAGGAAGCGGCCAGAGAGGCCGCGCGGGAAAACGAGCCTGTCAACAGGCTGAAAAGCTCCATCGACGAGGCGATCGCCGATATCGACGGCGACGAGCTTCGCAGGGTGCTGGACCGTTTCGCCGACGAGGTGACAAGCCTCTATCACGAACGACCGCTGCTGACGACCGCATCGGTTTTCGTGCTGGGATTTCTCATCGGACGGTCGCGGTAGGGAGGCGGCGCCATGATCGACCGCGTGGGACGCAATCTTTCGATCATCGTCAAGGCCGAGCGCAAGATGCTCTGGCGCAGGGTCACCGTCATGCGCCAGCAGACGGTGATCGGCGTTGTCGCGGCGATCTTCGGGACGATCGGGCTGGTGATGCTGAATATCGCCGGCTTCTATGCGATGACGACGTGGTTCGGCACGGCGCTGGCGGCGCTGTTCGTCTCGGTCGGCAATCTTGTCATCGCCATCGCGCTTTTCGTCTGGGCCGCCGGTTTCACCGCGCGTCGCGAGATAGAGGGGCTGATGGAAGTGCGCGACATGGCCTATTCCGATCTGGAGGCCGAGATGGACGCGACGGTGACCGAAATAGACGATCTGCAAAAGACTGTCCGCGATCTTGTCAGGGAGCCGCTCAGCGTTCTCGGGGTCGGCGCGATGGGAACGCTTGTCGGTTTTCTGGTCCGGCTGTTTCGCAGGTAGTATTCCTGGCCGGGTTTACCCGCTCCGGGTCCGGGTCGCGGCCCGGCCCTTGCCCCATGCCGTCGGCGGCCGGGGCCTGCGCCACAGCGTCGCTTTCCGCATGCCAAGGGTCGGCAGGGTGTGGCGCGGCATGGCGGCTTCGCGCTTTACTTGCTCAGCATGCATCATCAGGGGGAACGGGCGATGAAGACCCATGTGAAAGCTCTTGTCGTTGGCGGCGGCGCTGTCGGGACAGCCATTGCCTATCACCTGGGCAAGGCCGGCTGGGATACCCTGCTGCTCGAGCGCGACGAACTGACCTGCGGCTCGACCTGGCACGCGGCCGGGCTGCTGCCGCTGTTCAACATGTCCTTCGCCACCTCGCACATCCACGACTATTCGGTGAAGATGTACAAGCAGCTGGAGGAGGAGACCGGCCTCAATCCCGGATTCTCGGTGGTCGGCAACCTGCGCATGGCGCAGACGCAGGCGCGCATGGACGAATACCTGCTTTATGCCTCGACAGCCGAAACGGTCGGCGTGCCCTATGAATGGCTGTCGCCGGCGCAGATACGGCAGCGTTGGCCGCTGGTGCGGACCGACGATCTGATCGGCGCGCTGTTTCACCCGACCGACGGCTACATCAACCCCGCCGACGTGACCATGGCCATGGCCAAGGGCGCGCGGCAATTCGGCGTGACGATCGAGCGCAAGTGGCAGGTCGACGGCTACGAATGGACCGGGGCCGAATGGCGTGTCACCTGTACCAGGATGGCCGACAGGGGCGGCAATCTTGTCCCTACGGATGAGCGTGCTGTCATTACCGCCGAACATGTCGTCACCGCCACCGGCAACCACGCGCAGCGCACCGCGCGGATGCTCGGAATAAAGATCCCGGCGATTCCCGTCGAGCATCAGTTCATCGTCACCGAACCCGACCCGGCGCTGGTCGCCTATCGCGAGGCGGGCGGGCCGGAACACCCGGTTCTGCGCGACGCCGACGCGCGCTGGTACGTGCGCGAGGAACGTGGCGGCTGGATCCTCGGCCCCTACGAGGATGGCGCCCCGGCGCGGTTCAGATACGCCGTGCCCGACAGCTTCCGCGCCGATCTGTTCCAGCTCGATCTGGAACGGATCGAAACCGAATACCTGTCGATGATCCACCGCATCCCGTCGTCCGAAACCGTGGGGCTGAAAGACGATTTCAACGGACCGATCTGCTATACCCCCGACGGCAACCCGCTGGTCGGGCCGGCGCCGGGACTGCGCAACATGTGGCTGGCCGAGGGCTTTTCCTTCGGCATCACCGCTGCCGGCGGTACCGGCTATTATCTGGCCCAGATGATGACCGAGGGCGAAGCCGAGATCGACATGGCCTCGCTCGACCCCAAGCGCTACGGCCCGTGGATGACCACCGAATACGCGGTGGAAAAGAACGAGGAATGCTATTCCCACGTCTTCATCCTGCACCACCCCGACGAGGAGCGACCGGCCGCGCGCCCGCTGCGCACCTCGCCCGCCTATGACCGGCAGAAGGCCGCCGGCGCGCAGTTCGGGCAGGTCAACGGCTGGGAGCGCCCGAACTACTATGCCCCGGCCGGGTTCAGCGACCACGACAGCCGGAGTTTCCGGCGTGGCGGCTGGTGGCCCTTTGCCGTGGAGGAGGCGAAGGCAATCCGCACAGGGGCCGGGCTGATCGATGCCACCGCCTTTGCCAAGCATATCGTCAGGGGGCCGGGGGCGACGGCCTTTCTCGACTGGTTCACCACCAACCGGCTGCCGAAGGTGGGGCGTATCAACCTGACCTACGCGCTGACGGGGGCGGGCACCACGCGTACCGAATATACCATCGTCCGCCTGGCCGAGGACAGCTATTACCTCGTCTCGGCCGGGGCATGGGCGGCCTATGACGCGGATAATCTTGTCAAGGCCGTCGAGGACATGGAGCCGGTATTCGGCCGGATCGAGGTGCAGGATGTCACCACCCAGTGGGGCGTCTTTGCCATTGCCGGGCCCAGATCGCGCGATGTGCTGAATGCGCTGGTGCGCGACGCCGAGCCGGGCACGGTCCTGTCGAACAAGCGCTGTCCGTGGCTTTCGATGCGAAATATCGAACTGGGCATGGTGCCGACCATGGCGGTGCGCGTTGCCTATACCGGAGAACTCGGATGGGAACTGCATCATCCGATCGAGATGCAGAACCGGCTGTGGGATTCGCTGATGGAGGCCGGTGTGCCGCACGGGCTGAAACCGGTCGGTGCGCGGGCGCAGAACTGGCTCCGGCAGGAGAAGTCCTATCGTGCCTTCGGCACCGAACTGGGGCGGGATGCGACGCCGCTCGAAGCCGGGCTGGACCGGTTCGTCGATCTCTCCAAGGAGTTTCACGGCAAGCTCGGGCTGCTGGAGAAAGGCATCCGCAGCCGGTGCGTGACGCTTCTGATCGACGGTCCCGACGATGCCGATCCCTGGGGGCGCGAGGCGCTCTATGCCGGCGACGAGAAGGTCGGGCGGCTGACCTCGGGCGGCTATTCGGTGGTCTTCGGCAAATCCATCGGCATGGGCTATGTGCACCCCGACCGGGCAGAGACCGGCACCAGGCTGAAGGTCAGGATGTTCGACCGGCTCTGGGATGCCGAGGTGGTCGAGGATTGCCCCTACGACCTGCAGAACGCGGCAATCCGGCAGAATGGCTGATGCCGGGGCGGGCTGATCCGCCGCCGCCATCAAATCCCGGACAAAAGCGCCGCCTTCGGTTGCTGCCGGCCGATCCGCGACCTGTCCGGGAGATGTCGCACGCGTCCCGTAGCCGTGCTGGTGCGCGACATCGCCGGGTACCTGTGCGCCCTCCAACGGAAAACGCGGCGGGCCGTTGCCGAAGAAATACATCTGACCGGATGATTCCGGCTCTTACTTGAATTGGGTCCGCGTGGGCGTAGTCTTGATCCGCTGCCAATGTCCGACAGGACCGATTCGGGAAAGTCTGCTTCGATGTTCAATCGTTTTGTTGCCGCTTCGGCGCTGTCGCTCGCCATGGCGCTGCCGCTTGCCGCCCAGGAGATGGGATTGGGAGAGGCCGCTGCAGTAGCCCCCGAAACCCGACCGGTCGAATTCCAGCAGATCGATCCCAACAAGAACCTCGCCCTGAAGTTCGAGGTGCGGCTGGGTGCGAAATCGCAGCCGGCCTATTTCGGCTCCGACGAATATGTCGCCGCGCCCGATTTCGCGATCAAGTTCGACTACGCGCGCCTCAAGGGGCTGGCCGAATTCGGCTCGCTCAGTGACGATCCGCCGGCGCGTGCCTTTGGCCTGCGCGGTTCGCTGCGCTACATCGGCGAGCGCGATTCCAGCGAGTACGACGAAATCGACGGTCTGGACGATATCGACGCGGCGCTGGAACTTGGGCTCGGCCTTGTCTATCGCGAGCGCAATTTCCGGGCATTCGCCGACGCGCGCTATGGTATCGGCCACGATTCCTTTGCCGGCGAACTGGGCATGGACGGCATCATGTACCCCAGCGACAACTGGGAACTGCGCGCCGGCCCGCGCCTGATCTGGGGCGCAAACAGCTTTGCCGACACCTATTTCAGCGTCAACGCCGAAGAGGCGGCAAAAAGCGGCCTGTCCGAATACCACGCCGATGGCGGGTTGCTGGGGGCCGGGTTCGAGGCCAGGGCCCGCTATCGCTTCAACGACCTCTGGGGGGTCGAGGCGGCCGTTCGCGGCGACCGCCTGATCAACGATGCCGCCGACTCGCCGATCACCGGCAGGGGCAGCCGCGACCAGTGGACCGTTCGTCTGGGCATCACCCGCGAGTTGATCCTGCAATTCTGATTCTGCCTGCCGCAATCCTCCCGCAGGCATCCGGCCGTTTTTGGGAATTACTTCGGCTGGGCAGGGGGTTCGGCTTGCCGAAACCCCTGCCTTGGCCTGCAGAGCACCATCAGGCTGCCGGCGACAGGTCGAGCCGCAGGTGCGGCTCGCCGTTCGAGGTGTGACGCGGCGAAACGCCCGTCGCGTCGATCGTCGCGCTGACGCGGTGGCGAAGCGACGAGAAGCTCTCGAAGCGGACCACATCGACGGGCGTGTCGAATTGCAGCGTTACCTCGAAATGGCCTCCGTGAACCTCGCGCAACCCCTTGACCACGCCGGTAAAGGGCAGGCCGAGGTAATGGCCGCTCACCTTCTGCCCAAGTGCAACAGGGGCTTTCGGGGCGCTTGTCGGGGGCGTGTCGGCGGCGGCATGGAGGGTGTTCCAGTCGCGGAACCCAAGCTGGCGCGACAGCAGTTCCAGGCTCTGGCTGTGGCCGAGCGTGGTGCCCTGATCGGCGAGCGTCTCGCGCAGGCGGCGCGCCTGCGCCTTGAGCGCGGCAACGGTGGGAAGCGGGGTGGTCTGGGTCGTCATGGTCATCTTGTACCTCGTCTGTCGACTTCTGGCGAAACGATGGGGCCCGCGTTGCCATCCTGCCGCGCGTCGAAAGCGGAACAAGAAGCGTCGATGCATGGGACTTTACCACAGGCCAGCGGCCTTGCGGGCGGCAGGTGTCCCCAACCTCGACCCCAGATGGGGAACGGTGTGGCGGAAATCAAGGGGTCATATCGACTGCCCCGGACAACGACCCGCGTTCGCGGCCGAAAAACGGCATTGAACTCGTACGGGCGGTTGTCCGCTGACCTGCCTGCCATCCGAACGGCAGCAGTTCCGCATTGCCGATAGTGCGAACAGGTGGTCTTTGTGGCTGTCGGTATCAGTTGTGAAGCACCGCGCAGGGTACGCCATCGTTGCGCAGTTGCCAGCACAGCGCGTTGGCCGCCTTGCGGCTCTCGGTCCCGATCTGCGCCGTGTAATGGCGCTCGGGCTTGGCGGGCAGGCGCATGCGCACGAAGCTGATCTCGTGATCGCCGAGGACGGCATGGGCCCTGCGCAGCCGGTCGTAGCGCGATTGCGCGATGCCGCGCTCGGGGTGTGCCGCAACGATCACCGCCCAGGGCAGCGCATCGCCCGGCGCAAGGAAGGCGTCGATGTCGCGGTGCCGGGCCAATGCCTCGCAGGCTGTCTGGAAGGTGACTCCGTCCGACAGCGTGAAATCGAACTTCTCCGGCGGGGCGTCGCGCCAGACGAGGCCGGAATACCCGGTGATCGCCGGCACATAGACGCGCGTTTCCGGCGGCAGGTTCCGGTCGCGGAACAGGAAATCCTCGACCCGCGCTTCGCCGGCATTATAGGCTGCGGCGGCAAGACCCAGGTTGCCATAGGTGTCGCGCAACTCGGCCAGATAGAAGGCCGAGGCCCGTAGCGCCTCGGCCGGGTTGAACGGATCGGACAGCCCGCGCCGCCGTGCGGTTGCCGGCATGAACTGCGCGATGCCGCGTGCCCCGACCGGGCTGACCGCGCCCGGGTTGAAGCGGCTTTCCTGCCAGAGCAGGCGGGCGAAGAAGTTGACGTCGAGCCCCGCCTCGCCGGCGGTTGCGGCGATGGCCCGGCAAACTTCGGCGGCGTAGTTTCCGGTCGAGATGCAGTGGCGCCTGTCGGCCGTGCAGCGCAATCCGGGGCCGGTCGTGCCGAGGTCCGACGGCCGCGCATGGGGGCGGACCGTTACCGGCATCACGGCGGAAACGCCCGGGTCGGGCGCCGGCTCCGCAGTGCACGCACGCATTGTGCCGGCATGGCTCGCCATGGACAGCAGAAACAGTACCACCACCGTTTTCCAACCCGCTCCGGCGTTCGCAGCCATACTCGCTCTTTCCGGGACCCTGCCAATTGCCCAATCCGCCACCCCGGTAGCATCCTTTGGCGGGCCGGGAAATGCCGCAATGCGCGGCGCGGTATGGATATCGGACGGACCGGGCCGCGATGCCACCGGGGCGTGCTACTGCGACAGCAGCGCCTCGAACTCCCGCCATTCGCCCCTGGACATGCCGGAGGTTTCCTGCGTGACCTTTTCCCCGTTGAGCATCCGTTTCACACAGTCGAGCGCCTTGGCCGAAAGCGCCGCGCCGCCGAGGCGATAATCCTCGAAAGCGCCGTAGGCGGCGGGCACCCAGTCGGCGACGATGCGGCAGATCGTTTCTGCATAGACGCGGATTTCGTACTGAGCGTGCGCGTCGGCGCGCAGGCGCAGGAAATGGAACAGGTTGTGCAGATCCACCTTCCAGTACCACTGGGTATAGATATTGGCGGGCAGGTTCATGCGGGCGAGTTCGCGGGCAAGGCCCTGCTGGCCCTCCTGGTTCAGCATCGCCTCGTAATGGTCATAGGCGCGCAGGCTGTCGGATTTCAGGTACTCGAGCACGCGGGCGGCCTCGTCCCCCGAAAGCACCTCGCCCCGGCCCTGGTTGTTGACGGTCGACTGGGCGGCAAGCTGGTCGGGGGCAGGGATGTAGAACTCGCGGTCGAGGATCGAATAGCGCGCCGAATATTCGTTCACGTTGGCGGTGCGATGGCGGATCCACTGGCGGGCGACGAAAACGGGCAGCTTCACATGCAGCTTGATCTCGCACATCTCGAACGGCGTCGAATGCCAGTGGCGCATCAGGTAGCGGATAAGCCCCGAATCGTCGCGGCTCTTTTTCGTGCCTGCCCCGTAGGAGACGCGCGCCGCCTGAACGATGGCCGAATCGTCGCCCATGTAGTCTATGACCCGAACAAAGCCATGATCGAGCACCTCATGCGCCGCATAGAGGTGCCGCTCCATGCCGGGAGAGACCGCGCGCAGCGTCGGCCGGGGGGTCGAACGCTGTTCGGCGATTTCCTGTCTCTGCTCTTCGGTCAGCGGCATGGGCGGGCTCCTTGTTGGGGAATGGCGAGTCGAAGGAAACTATATCTTGTAGATATGCGGACTGCCAACCACGAGATGGCCGGAAATCGGAATGCCGTCGCTGTGGTCCTTGCGTGTTCGGCAGCAGCGGCTACGGTCAGCGGCAGGCAATAGCGGAGCGACCGATGAAAGTGAGATATCTGCATACGATGGTCCGGGTGAAGGACCTGGAGGCATCCATGGCCTTCTACCGGCTGATCGGGCTGGAGGAAATCCGCCGCCGCGACAGCGAGGGCGGCCGTTTCAGCCTGATTTTCATGGCGCCGCCGGGGCAGCACGACTGCCCCGTCGAACTGACCTGGAACTGGGATGGCGACGACAGGCTGCCGGGCGACAGCCGGCATTTCGGGCATCTGGCCTACGAGGTCGAGGATATTTATGCCATGTGCCAGCACCTGATGGACAACGGTGTGGTCATCAACCGGCCACCGCGCGACGGGCACATGGCCTTTGTCCGCTCGCCCGACAATGTGTCGATCGAGCTATTGCAGGCTGGCGCGGCGAAGGCTCCGGCCGAACCCTGGGTCAGCATGGAGAATACCGGCCACTGGTAGATGAACCATTACGGTCCCTGCTGAAGCGCCTTCCGCCGGTTTCCGGCTGCCGTTTCGGGCGCTGAAAGCCGGCCTTTCAGTAAATGTAGCGGATCTGGTCGGCCCAGTAGCGTTCCATGCGGCGCAGCGAGTTGGTGATCTCGCCCAGATGTTCGAGCGTGATGATCTCGCGCCCCACCAGACCTTCGGCATGGCGCTCGAACAGGTCGCCGACGATGGTGCGGATGTTGCGCCCCTTTTCCGTCAGCCGTACCCGGACGGCGCGGCGGTCGATCTCGCACCGCTGGTGGTGCATGTAGCCGGTCTCGACCAGTTTCTTGAGGTTGTAGGAAACGTTCGAGCCCTGATAATAGCCGCGTGTCTTGAGTTCGCCCGCCGTTACCTCGTTGTCGCCGATATTGAACAGAAGCAGTGCCTGAACCGCGTTGATGTCGAGGATGCCGACGCGTTCGAATTCGTCCTTGATCACGTCCAGAAGCAGGCGGTGCAGCCGTTCCAGCAGCGCCAGAGTCTCGAGGTAACCGCCCATGAAGCCCGTTCCCTGACGCGGCCCGATCTCGCTGTGAATGCTCATGTCAAGTCTCCGCCGTATCCGTGGAGATGAGTCGTAGCGGACAAGATGCAAACAAGCGGTTAAGTCGGTTCAAAAAAACCGACAAAGCGATTTATCGCGCCGCGGTGCCGCGCGCGCGGGCGTGATCGGCGATCACGCCGAAAAGCGCAGCGAAGCGCGCCGGAACCGGGTCGAGCCCGGTGATCCAGCGCAGCATGTCCTGATCGTTCTCGGACAGGAGCGCGTCGTAGAGAATCAGGTCCTCTTCCGCGAGACCGTCGAGGCAATCGTCGGAAAAGTGCCCCAGAACGAGGTCCATCTCCTTGATGCCGCGCCGCCACGAGCGCATGCGCAGCCGCTTGAGACGGTTTTCCCGGGTTTCGCCGTTCATTCCACGCGTCCTTCCGTCAATGCTTCGATCAGGCGGTTTTCCATCCGGGCCAGACGTTCGGCGGCGTTGTCCACGTCGGCGCGGATGTCGCGCAACTCGGACAGCAGGGTGCGAATCTCGGGCAGGCGCGCCCCTGCCTCGCCGGCCGGCTGATCGAGCCCGTCGCCCTCGCCGTTCAGCAGCCAGGTCAGCGATACACCCAGAATGCCCGAGAGCATCTGCAACTTGTTCGCCCGTGGCTCGGCGGTGTCGTTTTCCCAGCCGCGCACGGTCTTGATCCTGACACCCAGCCGCTCCGCCAGTTCCGGCTGCGTCATGCCGAGCGCTTCGCGCGCGCCGGCGACGCGGTCGCCGAAAGTGGCCGTGGCGGCGCCGTACCAGTCCGATCCGTCCTGCATTGCGTTCTCCATGGGGCCGGTTAAACCTTGATCGGTCGGGGGCGCAAGCCTAAGAAGCGCCGGAGCCACACCATGCCACACCTAGATCGGAGGCCATGCATGTCATTCCTTTCCGCGACGCTCGACCGGGTGAAACCGTCGCCCACCATAGCCGTGTCGACCAAGGCGCGCGAATTGAAGGCCGCCGGCAAGGACGTGATCGGCCTCGGCGCCGGCGAGCCGGATTTCGATACACCCGACAATATCAAGGCCGCCGCGAAAGCCGCGATCGACGCCGGCAAGACGAAATATACCGCCCCCGACGGAATGCCCGAACTCAAGGAAGCGATCTGCGCCAAGTTCCGGCGCGAGAACGGGCTGGAGTATACCCCGGCACAGATCAGCGTCGGCACCGGCGGCAAGCAAATCCTCTATAACGCGCTGATGGCGACGCTCAATCCCGGCGACGAGGTGATCATCCCCGCGCCCTACTGGGTGAGCTATCCCGACATGGTGCTGCTCGCGGGCGGCGAGCCCGTGGTTGTCGAGGCGGGCGCCGAGACCAGCTACAAGCTGACGCCCGGGGCGCTGGAAGCGGCGATCACGCCGAAGACCAAGTGGTTCATCTTCAATTCGCCGTCGAACCCGACCGGCGCGGCCTATACGTGGGACGAGTTGAAGGCACTGACCGACGTGCTGATGCGGCACCCGCAGGTCTGGGTGATGACCGACG
The DNA here is from genome assembly GCF_047971885.1 of Tropicimonas sp. Classification (NCBI taxonomy): domain Bacteria; kingdom Pseudomonadati; phylum Pseudomonadota; class Alphaproteobacteria; order Rhodobacterales; family Roseobacteraceae; genus Tropicimonas; species Tropicimonas sp. The sequence continues at coordinate 23,589 of NZ_JBKEAE010000152.1, forward strand.
ACATGTACGAACACCTCGTCTATGACGGGTTCGAGTTCTGCACCCCCGCGCAGGTCGAGCCCCGCCTTTACGACCGCACGCTCACCTGCAACGGTGTGTCCAAGGCCTATGCGATGACGGGCTGGCGAATCGGCTATGCCGGCGGACCGGAAAAAGTGATTGCGGCGATGCGCAAGATCCAGTCGCAATCGACCTCGAACCCCGGTTCGATCAGCCAGTGGGCGGCGGTCGAGGCGCTGAACGGCCCGCAGGATTTCATTCCCGCCAACAACGAGGTCTTCAAGCGCCGCCGCAACATGGTGGTCGAGATGCTGAACGCGGCGGACGGTATCAGCTGCCCGATGCCCGAGGGGGCCTTTTACGTCTATCCGTCCATCGCGGGCTGCATCGGCAAGATCACGCCCGCGGGTGTCAGGGTCACCGATGACGAGGTGTTCGCCACTGCATTGCTGGAAGAAAAGGGGGTTGCCGTCGTCTTCGGCGCGGCCTTCGGTCTTTCTCCCTGTTTCCGGGTCAGCTATGCGACCTCGGACGAGAACCTTAAGGAAGCCTGCACCCGAATTCAGGATTTCTGCGCCAGCCTGACCTGACGCAGGCCGGGGCGCCGCACCAGGCGCCGCGCCATCGAACAGATGAATGGCCGCCCGTGTCAGACCATGCGTCAGATCGGGGCGGCCGTTTACCTGTCGTAGCTTGCCGCGAGCGCAGGCAGGCTGTGCGCCCAGAATCGCCACATGAGCAGCCCGCCGGCGACAACCAGGCCGGCAACCAGCCCCGCCCAGACGCCGACCGCGCCGTAGCCCAGCGATACACCCAGAAAGTAGCTCGCGCTCATGCCGAAGACCCAATAGGCGACAGCCGAGATGATCATCGGCACCCGGGTGTCCTGCACGCCGCGCAGCAGCCCATGCGCAATCACCTGCGCGCCGTCGGCAAGCTGGAACAGCGCCGCCATCGCCATGAGGGTGATGCCGATTGCAAGGATTTGCGGCTTTTGCGGATCGTCGGGGTCAAGGAAAAGACCGATCAGCGGCTCGGGCCATGTCAGGAACACGAAGACGGTGACAAGGGCAAAGACCAGCGACAGGCAGATCGCCACCTGACCGCCGCGCCGGAGCGCGACGATATCGCGGCGCCCCAGTGCCTTGCCCGCCCGGATCGTGGCGGCGTTCGACAGGCCGAGGTGGAAAAGAAAGGTCGCCGAGGCAAGCTGCAACACGATGCCGTGCGCGGCCAGCGGAACGGTGCCGAACCAGCCTACCAGCACGGCCGAGCCGGCGAACAGCCCGACCTCGGCCAGATTGGTCAGGCCGATCGGCCAGCCCAGACGGAAGACCTGGGCGAAAGCCTGCCAGTCGGGGCGCCAGAACCGCACGAACAGTTCGTGTTCGGGAAAGGCGCGCAGGGCATAGATCGTCAGTCCGGCAAGCGATGTCACCTGTACCGTAACCGAGGCGATGGCCGCACCGCGCACACCCATTTCGGGAAAACCGAGATGGCCGAAGATCAGAAGATAGTTGATGCCCGCGTTGACCGCCGCAGCCAGCAGCGTCACCCAAAGCACGATCTGCGTGCGTTCGAGCGCGTTGAGATAGCTTTTCAGTACCATCACGCCGAGTGCCGGGATCATGCCCCAGCCGGCGATGCGCAGATAGGAAGCGGCATCGCGCGCCAGTGACGGCTCCTGCCCGATGGCGCGCAGGATATGTTCCGAAAACTGCATCGGAACAAGAGCGAGCGCGGTGTATATCAGCGAAATCCACAGCCCCATGCGCGTCACCCGGCGGATCTGCACCTCGCCTTCGCCGTTTTCGGTCGCTGCCGCGACAAGCGGCATCACCGCAAAGGCAAAGCCCGCCCCGGTGATGAAGATCGTGAAGAACAGGGACCCGGCCAGCACCACCGCCGCCAGCGCCTCGACGCCGTACCAGCCGAGCATGACCGTATCGGTCACCTGAATCGCATATTGCGCCAGATGGCCGCCGATCAGCGGAATACCCAGAACGAGCAGGGCGCGCGCCTGCCCCCGATATGACAGGTCTTCGGACATGTCCGCCCATTAGTGGCGAGGACCCGCCACGGCAAGCGGTATCGGTTGCGTGTTGAACGTGCCGAACCACTGTTGACGCTCCGGTGACGGATGGATGCGTTGACGGTCACGGCCGCCGCGCAGGCGCCTCTTTCTTCTGGCCCCCAAACCTGCCATGATGGGGCCGAGCAGCTACTAAATAGAGCAAGCAATGCCCGAAGACCTTCTCTCCGGCGGTCAGCCGCAAGCCTACGATGCCTCTTCGATCGAGGTGCTGGAGGGGCTCGAGCCGGTTCGCAAGCGCCCCGGCATGTATATCGGCGGCACCGACGAGCGCGCGCTGCACCATATGGTGGCTGAGGTTCTCGACAACGCCATGGACGAGGCGGTGGCCGGTTTCGCCAACCGGATCGAGGTGGAACTGCTTGCAGACTTTGCCGTGACGGTCCGCGACAACGGGCGCGGCATTCCGGTCGATCCACATCCGAAGTTTCCCGGCAAGTCGGCGCTGGAGGTGATCCTGTGCACGCTGCATGCCGGCGGCAAGTTCTCGGGCAAGGCCTACCAGACCTCGGGCGGGCTGCACGGGGTGGGCGCGTCGGTGGTCAATGCGCTCTCCGATTCGATGGTGGTGCAGGTCGCCCGCGACCGCCAGCTTTACGAGCAGCGGTTTTCGCGCGGGCTGCCGCTCGGCCCGGTCGAGGTTGTCGGCAACGCGCCGAACCGGCGCGGCACCACCGTAACCTTCCATGCCGACGAGGAGATCTTTGGCCATCACCGTTTCAGGCCGGCACGTCTGTTCAAGTCGATCCGCTCCAAGGCCTATCTGTTCTCGGGCGTCGAGATCCGCTGGAAATCCGAGATCGACGACGGTGAAACGCCCGCCGAGGCGACGTTTCACTTTCCCGGCGGCCTGTCGGACTATCTGAAGGAAACGCTGGAAGGCGCCAGCACCTATTCGGCCCAGCCCTTTGCCGGAAAAGTCGATTTTCACGAGAAATTCGGCGAACCCGGATCGGTCGAATGGGCGATCAACTGGACGCCGGTGCGCGACGGGTTCATCCAGTCCTACTGCAATACCGTGCCCACACCCGAGGGCGGCACCCATGAGCAGGGCTTCTGGTATGCCATCCTCAAGGGTATCCGCGCCTATGGCGAACTGGCGGGCAACAGGAAGGCGGCGCAGATCACCCGCGACGACCTGACATCGGGCGGCTGCGCGCTGGTATCCTGTTTCATCCGCGATCCCTCCTTCGTCGGTCAGACCAAGGATCGTTTGTCGACCGAATCCGCCGCCCGGATGACCGAGAACGCCGTGCGTGACCATTTCGACAACTGGCTGGCGGCCGATACCAGATCGGCCGGCGCGATCCTCGATTTCCTCGTGCTGCGTGCCGAGGAACGCGTGCGCCGCAGGCAGGAAAAGGAAACCGCCCGCAAATCGGCCACCAAGAAGCTGCGCCTGCCGGGCAAGCTGGTCGATTGCTCGAATTCGGCGCGCGATGGGACGGAACTGTTCATCGTCGAGGGAGACTCGGCGGGCGGCTCGGCCAAGATGGCGCGCGACCGCAAGACCCAGGCCTTGCTGCCCCTGCGCGGCAAGATCCTCAACGTGCTGGGCGCGGCCTCGTCCAAGCTGGGTTCGAACGCCGAAATCAGCGATCTGGCGCAGGCCATCGGCACCGGGCTGGGAACGCGCTTCGTGTTCGACGATCTGCGCTACGACAAGATCATCATCATGACCGACGCCGATGTGGACGGCGCCCATATCGCCTCGCTGCTGATGACCTTCTTCTTCAGCCAGATGCGCCCGATGATCGACGCCGGGCACCTCTATCTCGCCTGCCCGCCGCTCTACCGGCTGACCCAGGGCGCGCGGCGGGTCTATTGCCTCGACGAGGCCGAGCGCGACGAATGGCTTGCCAAAGGGCTCGGCGGTAAGGGCAAGATCGACGTCAGCCGTTTCAAGGGTCTGGGCGAGATGGACGCCAAGGACCTGAAGGAAACCACCATGGACCCGAAATCGCGCAAGCTGATCCGGGTGACAGTGGGCGACGAGGAACCCGGCGAAACCGCCGATCTGGTCGAACGCCTGATGGGCAAGAAGCCCGAACTGCGCTTCCAGTACATTCAGGAGAACGCGCGCTTCGTGGAAGAACTGGATGTGTAAACGTCTCTGTCCGTCTGGGGTTTGAAGGTTTGCCGCTCTGGGATATGAATGACACAGAGCAGAAAGCAAACGGGCAAACCCATGCATCTATCGAGACGTATTTTCACCATAGGCGCCGCGACCGCGGCGCTTGCGGCCTGTTCGGGCGGGGCCGGCAGCAGCGTTTCGCGCACCGCGCCCTCCGATCTGAAAACGGTGGCCAACCCGGCTTACGACGCCTGGGTCGCGGGCTTCCGGGGCAGGGCCTCGGCCAAGGGCATTTCGCAGGCAACGCTCGATCAGGCGTTTCGCGGTGCGGGCTATCTGCCCGGCGTGATCGAGCGCGACCGCAATCAGGCCGAATTCAGCCGCACGCTGGAGGACTATCTTGCCATCGCCGCCTCGGACGAACGGGTCAGCATGGGCAAGGCGGCGCTGCGCCAGTACGGCGGCACGCTCGCCGCCGTCGAGGGCCGGTACGGCGTCGATGGCGATGTGGTGACCGCGATCTGGGGGATGGAAAGCAAGTACGGCACCCGGCGCGGCGATATTCCGGTTATCTCGGCGCTTTCGACACTTGCCTTCGACGGGCGGCGCGGCGCCTTCATGGAGGAGCAGCTCGTCGCGGCGCTGCGCATCCTGCAAAAGGGCGACATCACCCCTGGACGCATGACCGGAAGCTGGGCTGGCGCGATGGGCCATACCCAGTTCATCCCGACCTCGTTTCTTGCCTATGCGGTCGATTACAACGGCGACGGGCGGCGCGATATCTGGTCGGACGATCCGTCGGATTCGCTGGCGTCGACCGCCGCCTACCTGCAACGTTCGGGCTGGCGCAAGGGCCAGCCGTGGGGGATGGAGGTGCGTCTGCCCGCCGGATTCAACACCGGGCTGGCCGGGCGGGGCAACGGCCGTGGCGTGGCGGCCTGGACCGCGCTTGGCGTGACGCAGATGAACGGCCGTCCGCTGCCCGACCACGGTTCGGCGGCAATTCTGATTCCACAGGGGGTGCGTGGCCCGGCCTTTGCCGTTTTCCACAATTTCAACGTGATCCTGCGGTACAACAACGCCGAAAGCTACGGTATCGGCGTTGGCCACCTGTCGGATCGCATCTCCGGCAGCCCGCCGCTGCAATCGGGCTTCCCGCCCGATGCGCAGGGCATGTCCATCGACGACCGGAAGGAGCTTCAGCGGCGACTGACCGCGCGCGGCTTCGATACCGAAGGCTCCGACGGGGTGATCGGCAAGAAGACCGAGACAGCGATCGAAGCCTACCAGCGCAGCGCCGGGCTGCCGGTGACCGGCAAGCCGTCGATGGAGTTGCTGCAACGGCTGCGCTGAGCGGCAGACGGCGGCGCCAACGAATCCGCATGCCGGCCACACCGTTCCGCATATTATCGGAGAGGTGACATGAACATGTCTTTTGCGATGTCCTGCACGGGCAGGGCGGGCACATCGGGAGGTGCCTCGTGAGCCCGGTCCTGCCCGTATTCTCGTTTGCCACCGCAACCGCCATCCGGTTCGGCCGGGGGGAGGCCGCGCATGCGGTGGGGTGGATCGCCGGGTTCGGCCGGCGCGTTCTGCTCGTCACCGGTGCCACGCCGGAACGGTCGGGCTGGCTATTCGATGGTTTGCGTGATGAGGGGTGCGAGGTTTCGCCGTACTCCGTGGCTGGAGAGCCCGATCTCGCGATGGTCGAGGCGGGGGTGTTGCAGGCCCGGGCGGCGCGGGCCGGGGTGGTGGTGGCGATCGGCGGCGGCGCCGTCATCGACGCGGGCAAGGCGATTGCGGCTCTTGCGCCCGCCACCCGGCCGGCGATGGACCATCTGGAGGTTGTCGGGCGCGGCCTGCCGCTCGAACGGGCGCCGCTGCCCTTCTTTGCCATTCCGACGACCGCCGGCACCGGCGCCGAGGTGACGCGCAACGCGGTCATCGCCGTGCCGGAGCATCGCCGCAAGGTCAGCCTGCGCGACGCGAAGATGCTGCCCGACCTGGCCATCGTCGATGCGGCGCTGACCGATGGCTGCCCGCGCCCGATCACGCTGGCATCGGGGCTCGACGCGATCACCCAGGTGATCGAGCCCTATATCTGCACCCGCGCCAACCCGCTGACCGACGCGCTGTGCCGCGACACCATTCCGCGCGGTGCGGCTGCGCTGCGCCGCCTGATGGAAGCCGAGGATGCCGGTGCGCGCGACGAAATGGCCTGGGTCAGCCTGTGCGGCGGGCTGGCGCTGGCAAATTCCGGGCTTGGGGTCGTGCACGGGCTTGCCGGGCCGCTCGGCGGGCTGTCCGGCGCGGCGCACGGCGCCATCTGCGGCGTGCTGCTGCCCCATGCGCTTGCGCTCAACGAGCGGCGAACCGACTCCCCCGAGGTCGCGCGGCGGATAGCGGAAATCCGCCGGTGGATCGCCGCAGCGCTGGGTTGCGATACAGGGGCGGCTTTTGCCGTTCTGGCGCGGTGGTCGCGCGAAAACGGGCTTCCGGGGCTGGATGCGCTCGGGATCTCGCCCGAGGATCGCCGGCTTGCGGCGGCAGCGGCGGCGGTTTCGTCGTCGATGGCGGCAAACCCGGCGGCGCTCGATGCCGGCGATCTCGTGGCGCTGATGGAGGCGGCGCGCTGACAGCGCCCGTCGCCGGGGCGGAGACCGGCGCGGCCGGTCTCCGCCCGGATTTCAGAGGATGGACTGCCCGGTGGCCGCCCAGTCCCTGGCGAATTGCTCAAGCCCCTTGTCGGTCAGCACATGCCGGGCGAGGCCCTTGATGACGCCCGGCGGGACGGTCGCGACATCGGCGCCGGCAAGGGCGGCTTCCTTGACGTGATTGGCCGAGCGGATCGACGCGGCGAGGATTTCGGTCTCGAAATCGTAATTGTCGTAGATCACGCGGATTTCGCGAATCAGTTCCATCCCGTCGAGGGCCAGATCGTCCAGCCGGCCGATGAAGGGCGAGATGTAGGTCGCGCCCGCCTTGGCGGCCAGCAGCGCCTGGTTGGGCGAGAAGCAGAGCGTGACGTTCGTCCGGATGCCGTTGGCGGTGAAATACCGGCAGGCCTTGAGCCCGTCGAGCGTCAGCGGCAGCTTGATCACCACGTTGCTGGCGATTTTCGCCAGGTGTTCGCCTTCGGCCACCATGCCGTCGTATTCCATCGACGCAACCTCCGCCGAGACCGGACCGGCGACGACGCCGCAGATCTCGGCGATCACTTCCTTGAAGTCGCGCCCCGACTTCGCGATCAGCGACGGGTTTGTCGTGACGCCATCGAGAAGGCCGTAATCGTTCAGTTCCCTGATGTCTTCGATGATGGCTGTGTCGACAAAGAATTTCATCTCACGTTCTCCTGGTTGTTCCGCCTGCGGTTGGATGCGGACGGTGATTGGGTCCACCATGACGCCGTATCTTGCAAGGCTTTTCTCGCCTTCGGCGTGTCGGGAGGGGGCGAGGGCGGCCATGTGATGCGATGCGACTCTCTCTCCTCTCTCGACACTCGATTACACCATCCATCCAAATATCACAATCAAAAATCACAAAAACACACTTGTGCAGTTACAAATGTTATGAAATATGTTGTGCGAGCCGGTGACGGGCAATGGTAATGGCGGAGCGGCATCGTGAAGCGCGAAGAACGGCAACAGGCGATCATGGATCTGCTGGTTGCGGCCGGTGCGGTCGATCTCGACGATCTGGCGGCGCGCTATGCCGTTTCACGCATGACAATCCATCGCGATCTGGACGAGCTTGAGGGGGCCGGTCTGCTGCGCAAGATCCGGGGCGGCGCGACGATCGAGGCCGGTACCCAGTTCGAAAGCGATTTCCGGTTCCGCGAACGTCAGGGGCAGGCGGCGAAAGCGGCGATGGCGGATGCCGCACTGGACCTGATCGAACCGGGCATGATCGTCATGATAAACGACGGTTCGATGGCGGCGGTTCTCGGCCAGCGGCTTGTCGAACGGCGCCCGCTGACCGTCATCACCAACAACGCGGCGGTGATCGATGCGCTCAGGGGTGCGACAGGGATCGCGCTGATTGCGCTGGGTGGGCTCTATTCGGCCAAGTTCAACGCCTATTTCGGCAAGGTGACCGAAGATGCGCTTTCGGGGCTGCGGGCGGATATCGCCTTTGTCTCCTCGCCTGCGGTGACCGGACTCGAGGTGTTTCACATGGACGACGCGGCGGTGCGCACGAAGCGGACGATGATGGCGGCCGGCGCGCGGCGCTGCCTGCTGGTCAACCACACCCGTTTCGGGCGCAGCGCGCTGCACAAGCTCGCCGATCTGGGCGAGTTCGACGATATCATCACCGACAGAACGCCCGAACCCGGCGTCTGCGCTGCGCTTGCCGGGGCAGGGCTGGTGCTGACGGTGGCCAACGAGAAAGGAAGCGACACGTGACCCAACCCAATGTCTGGATCGGCACAAGCTGGAAGATGAACAAGACGCTGGCCGAGGCCGAGAGCTTCGCCAGTGTGCTGGCCGACGCGGACGGATCGCGCGACGCGCGCATCCAGCGCTTTGTCATTCCACCCTTCACCGCCGTGCGCGAGGTCAAGCGGAGACTCGCGCCGACATCGGTGAAGGTTGGTGCGCAGAACATGCACTGGGCGGATGCGGGCGCCTGGACCGGCGAGGTTTCCCCGCTGATGCTGAGGGATTGCGATCTCGATATCGTCGAACTCGGCCATTCCGAACGGCGCGCCCATTTCGGCGAGACCGACGAGACGGTGGGGCTGAAAACCGAAGCCGCCGTGCGCCACGGGCTGATCCCGCTGATCTGCATCGGCGAGACGCTCGACCAGCGCGAATCGGGGCGCGCGAAAGAGGTTCTGGCGGCCGAGGTTCGCGGCGCCCTGGGCCGGCTTTCGCCCGGACAGAAATCGGCGCCGATCCTGCTGGCCTACGAGCCGGTCTGGGCGATCGGCGACGGCGGCATCCCCGCCACCTCGGACTACGCCGATGCGCGCCAGGCCGAGATCGTCGCGGTTGCCGGGGATGTACTGGGCCATCGCATCCCCTGCCTCTACGGTGGTTCGGTCAATCCGGACAATTGCGAGGAACTGATCGCCTGCCCGCATGTCGACGGGCTTTTCATCGGGCGTTCCGCGTGGAACGTCGGGGGTTACCTCGACATCCTGCGCAAATGCGCCCAGGTCCTGTGACCCCATCCCAAGGAGAAATGTCATGAAAATCGCAGTTGCCGGCGACAGCGCCGGCGAAGGGCTGGCGAAGGTGCTCGCCGATCACCTGAAGGACGCTTATGAAGTGTCTGAAATATCGCGCACTTCCGAAGGCGCCGATCCGTTCTATGCCAACCTTGCCGACCGCGTTGCCAGCGCGGTGATCGCCGGCGAATACGACCGGGCGATTCTCGTCTGCGGCACCGGAATCGGCGTTGCGATGTCGGCAAACAAGGTTCCCGGCATCCGCGCCGCGCAGTGCCACGATACCTATTCGGCCGAGCGTGCCGCGCTGTCGAACAATGCGCAGATCATCACCATGGGGGCGCGCGTCATCGGGCCGGAACTGGCCAAAAGCGTCGCCGAAGCCTTCCTGAGCAATACGCTGGACTACGACCCCAAGGGGCGTTCGGCGGGCAATGTCGATGCCATCAACGGCGTCGATGCCAAGTATCACAATCTCTGAACGCGGCATTCCGCCCTTTTCCGGCCGGGTGGAGGCCGTTTGCGGGTGAGCAGGGCTCACCCGCATTCCATTGGTGCGCCGGCATAGCCGCGACCGCGCGATACTCGTTTCACGTTCCGATGGCTCGGATGTTCCGGCGGCCGGATTTCTGAATCAGCGGCGTGGAAATCCATGATGATACCGCTTGATCCCGCCTGCTGCATGGCGGGTATTCCGCGCCGTAGACACTGGAGGCCATTTGGCGCGAAAAACCCTGACATAAGGTCGCGATTGCTCTTTCCGGGGGCATTTTGCAGGGGCTGGCTCTTTATCTCGCGGGTGGATCGGCGCATTAGTCTGCTCGCCAGAGGCACCATCCACCCGCGGGACGCGGCTGCCGGCATCTGTACGGTGCGGCGGACCAGCCTGACGAAGATGGCCTTGGTGCGCGGGACCCCCCGCCATTTTCCGGGAAACGCCGCGTCCGGTGCGGGCGCGGCCCTAGCAGAGCAGTTTTTTCATGGCGATATCCAGGACTCTCGCGGATGAGTTGGAGAAACGGCGCGCCGCCGCGCTGGAAGGTGGCGGCAGTAAGAAAGCAGAAGACCGGCACGCAAAAGGGCGCCTGACCGCGCGCGAGCGGCTGGAAACCCTGTTTTCGCCGGGCACGTTTCAGGAATTCGGGCTTCATGCCAAACACCGGACCCGGCATTTCGGAATGGACAGGAAGGACATTCCCACCGATGCGGTGATCGCCGGCAACGGGTTTGTCGACGGCCGGCCGGTTGCGGCGTTCAGCCAGGACTTCAGCGTTGCCGGCGGATCGCTTGGCGAAATGCACGCCAAGAAGATCTGCCACGCGCTCGATCATGCGGTAAAGGCCGGCATCCCGATCGTCGGTTTCAACGAGTCCGGCGGCGCGCGCATTCAGGAAGGCGTCGGTTCGCTTTCGGCCTATGGTCAGGTGTTCTACCGCAACGTGCTGCTTTCGGGCGTGGTGCCGCAGATCTCGGTGATTGCCGGCCCCTGTGCCGGCGGCGCAGCCTACAGTCCGGCGCTGACCGATTTCATCATCATGACCCGCGAGAACTCCTACATGTTCATCTGCGGGCCCGAGGTGATCCGCTCGGTGACGGGCCAGGTCACGACGATGGACGATATCGGCTCGGCGATGACCAACGCCTCGGTCTCGGGCAACATCCACTTCATCGCCGAGGACGATGCCGACGCGATCGCGATCGTCCACCGGCTGCTGTCGTTCCTGCCGTCCAACAACATGACCGATCCGCCGCACCGGATCGAGCCGGACCTGTCGATCATCGAAGATGCGGCGCTCGACGATCTGGTACCCGAGGACGCCAAGACCCCGTTCGATTGCCGGAAAGTGATCGAGCGGCTGGCCGACGACGGCGACTTCATGGAAATCATGAGCCACTTCGCCCAGAACATCGTCATCGGCTTCGGGCGCATAGGCGGCATCGTCGTCGGCTTCGTCTCGAACCAGCCGACGGTGAAGGCCGGCACGCTGGATATCGACGCGAGCGACAAGGCGGCGCGCTTCGTGCGGTTCTGCAACGTCTACAATATCCCGATCGTCACCCTGGTCGACGTTCCCGGCTTCCTGCCCGGCGTCAACGAGGAGCGGCGCGGCATCATCCGCCACGGCGCCAAGATGCTCTTCGCCTATGCCTCGGCCACGGTTCCGAAGATCACCGTCATCATGCGCAAGGCCTATGGCGGTGCCTATCTCGCCATGTGCAGCGAGGATATGGGCGCCGATCTGGTGGTTGCCTGGCCGACGGCCGAGATCGCGGTGATGGGCGCCGACGGCGCGGTCAACATCCTTTACCGCAAGGAGTTGTCCGAGGCCGACGACAGACCCGCCAGGGCAAAGGAACTGGCCGACGAATACCGCGCCGAATTCGCCACGCCCTACCTGTCGGCGGGCAACCTGTTCGTGCACGACATCATCCAGCCGCGCCAGACCCGCGGCACGATCGCGCTCGCCCTGCGCGGGCTGATGTCCAAGCGCGAGACGCGGCCGCCGAAGAAGCACGGCAATATCCCGCTGTAGGAGAAGGATTTTCCACATGATCGAAAATCTGGAACTGATCGGCACGGGTTTTGCCGTGGTGATGTCGGTGCTGGCGTCCATCTGGGCCGCCTGCGCCCTCATCGGCAGTTTCTTCATCCGTGCCGACAGGGCCGCCGCGGCAAAGGCAGCGGCATTGGCCGTTCCGGCGCCCGTTGCGGCGGCCTCTGGCGTGCCGCCGCAGCACCTGGCCGCGATCACCGCCGCGGCCTACCAGATGCTCGGTCCGGGATATGTGATAACCCGGGTCGACGCGCCCTCGCACATGATCGCCGAATGGCCGCTCGAGGGGCGCAAGGAGACTTTCGAGAGCCGCCGCATACGCAGGGATTGGGGGCCGACACGGCCCACCCTTGGTGGCGGAACCAACGATACTCGCAGAGGACAAAAGAAATGAAACGCTTGCGGATCACCGTAGATGGCACTCCCTACGACGTGACGGTCGAGGATCTGGATGCCGCCGCATCGCCGGCCGCACCTGCGGTAGCGGCGGCGCGCCCCGCGCCCAGGCCCGCAGCCGCCCCGGCAGCCGCACCTGCACCGGCAGCGGCGCCCGCCGC
>NZ_JBKEAE010000014.1:0-27213 GCF_047971885.1 Tropicimonas sp.
ACCGGGCGCCAGGCACAAACCCCGGCAATCGACCGCATCCCCGGCCGGCGGGGTGCCGGTTGTGACGGCGGCGATCTCTCCATCGCGGATCGTCAGGGTGCCGGTCCGGTCTGTTCCGGCCTCGGGGTCGATCAGGCGCGCGTTGGTGAGCGTCAGGTCGGTCATGCGGCCCCCCTCTGGATGTTTCGCATCAGGCGCAGCACCTCGCGCCCGTCGTCGATCAGCTCGAAACCGACGCGCTCGGTGGTGCGCGTTCTGGGCCGTCCGCGCCGACCAGGACGGTCGGCGAACCAGATGGTGTCGGGCGGACCCTCCTCGAAATCGAGCACCGTCTCGCGGTCGATGGGCCAGGACCGCAGGGCGCGCCGGCCGAAGATCTCGGTGGCGATAAAGGCACGCCGGCTGGTCAGCGAATACCAGCTGTGCCGACGGACAAAGGCACGCCAGACTTCCCAGCCGCCGGCTTCACGCAAACCGAGGAAGACGAAGATCAGCCCGAACAGGGGAAAGATGCGCCCGATCAGGTCCGTCGCCCCGCCGGCGGCGCCGGCAGCGCTGATTGTCCAGAAGACAGCGAAGGCCGTCATGAATCCGCCGGCGACCATGCGCCGGGGCGAGGCGTGGCGAAAGCTGACCCGCCCCGACGGGCGGCCCTGCCACAGGACGGTCTCGCCCGGTTGCAGAATCCCCTCCCAGCCCGAGTGTTCGCTCATGTCTGCCGCCCCGCCGCCTGTTCGATCCGGCGGCGTACGGTGTCGGGATCGCGCTGGTATTTGAGCAGGTACTTGTCGCCGCCCCGCGTGATCACCTGCACCGACGAGCCGAGCCGCCGGACCTGGGCGATCTGGTCGAGCCGCAGCGAGCGCCCGTTGTTGCAGACGAGCCGGGCCGCGGTCAGGTCCCAGCGGACGGCGAGTTCCTCGGAGGCGAGGTAATACCCCCTGAGCACCACCGCCAGCACCGCGCCGACCGGCCCGACCCAGACATCGGCATTGCCGAGCGCGATCAGCACCGCCGATGCGATCAGCGCGCCGAGGGCCGCCAGAACGACATGTCCGCGGACATAGGTTTCACGGTCGGCATGGAAACTGGCCAGAACCGGTGCATGCGCCTCATTCATCGGCCCGGGCTTCCCTCAGGTTGCGCGCCAGCAGGTCCATCGCGGCCATCCGCACCGCGACACCCATCTCGACCTGTTCCTGGATCACCGAGCGGTTGATGTCGTCAGCGATGGTGCCGTCGATCTCGACGCCGCGGTTCATCGGGCCGGGGTGCATGACGATGGCGTCGTCCTTCGCATAGGCAAGCTTTTCGGCATCGAGCCCGTAGCGGTGATAATATTCGCGCTCCGACGGGATGAAGCCGCCGTCCATGCGTTCCTTCTGAAGCCGCAGCATCATCACCACGTCGCAGCCGTCAAGCCCCTGTTTCATGTCGTCATGGACCTCGACTCCCCAATCGGCGGCGCCGGTGGGTACCAGGGTGGGCGGGCCGACCAGCCGCACGCGGTTTTCCATCCGGCCCAGCAGCAGGATATTCGACCGCGCCACCCGGCTGTGGGCGATATCGCCGCAGATGGCGATGTTGAGCCGGTGCAGCCGCCCCTTGGCCCGCCGGATGGTCAGCGCGTCGAGCAGCGCCTGTGTGGGATGCTCGTGCCGCCCGTCGCCGGCGTTCAGCACCGCGCAGTTGACCTTTTGCGCCAGCAGGTCCACCGCACCGGACTGCGGGTGGCGCACCACCAGCAGGTCGGGATGCATGGCATTCAGCGTCAGCGCGGTATCGATCAGCGTCTCGCCCTTCTTGATCGAACTGGCCTGCATCGCCATGTTCATCACATCCGCCCCCAGCCGTTTGCCCGCCAGTTCGAAACTGGCCTGGGTGCGGGTGGAATTTTCGAAGAACATGTTGATCTGGGTCAGCCCGCGCAGCGCATCGGAGTGTTTTTCGGGCGCGCGACTGAGCGCGACATAGCTGTCGGCAAGGTCCAGAAGCGTCGTGATCTCGATCGGGTGGAGTTGTTCGATCCCCAGCAGGTGCCTGGCGCGGAATGTCATGGAGCCCTCCGGAATGCTGGCGCGGTTATAGCAGAGCCGGCCTTGCCGACAACGCCAAAGGAACCCGTAGCCGCGCGGGACGCTTTCCGTCGCCACGGCGATGGGCTAGCAAGGCACATGGCTGATCGGGATCTGCATGCGGAGATTCTCGCGGCGCTGGAGTTTCAGGCCGCGCTGGGGGCGGACGAGGCGATCCTCGACGCGCCGGCCGACCGCTATGCGCTGGCGGCGGCCGGGGCGGAACAAAAGAAACGGGAACAGGCTGCCCCGGAACCGGCCGGACATGGCGGCGGATACGCGCGGCCGGCCGTTCCTGCGCCTGCCCCGCAGCCCGGAATTGACCCGATCGCCGAGGCGCGGGCGCTGGCCCGGGCAGCAGCAAGCCTCGACGATCTGCAAGCGGCGCTGGCCGGTTTCGAGCGTTGCGAGCTGAAAATGGCGGCGCGCTCGCTGGTCTTCTCCGACGGGCGGCCCGAAGCGCGGGTGATGATCGTCGGCGAGGCGCCGGGCCGCGACGAGGATATCCGGGGCAGGCCCTTTGTCGGACGTGCCGGGCAGCTGCTCGACCGGATGTTCGCCGCGATCGGGCTGTCGCGCGACGCGCCGGATGCCGAAACCGCCCTCTACATCAGCAATATCCTGCCGTGGCGGCCGCCGCAGAACCGCGATCCGAGACCCGAGGAGATCGCGATGATGAGGCCCTTCGTCGAACGCCATATCGAACTGGCCGCCCCCGATGTGCTGGTGCTGATGGGCAATATCTCGTGCCAGGCGATGCTGGGCCGGCGCGGCATCACGCGGCTGCGCGGCCACTGGGCCGAGGTGCAGGGCCGTCCGGCGATACCGATGTTCCACCCGGCCTATCTGCTGCGCAACCCGGTCGCGAAACGCGAGGCCTGGGCGGATCTGCTGGACATTCGCAAGCGGCTGCGCCGCTGAAAGGAAACGATGATACCGATCGACATGCTGACCCTGCTCGCCTTTGTTCCCGCCGGGCTGGTGCTGAACCTGACGCCGGGGGCGGACATGATGTTCTGTCTTGCGCAGGGGCTGCGCGGCGGGCCACGGGCGGCGCTGGCCGCGGACGCCGGCGTCGCGCTTGGCGTATTTGCCCACACGCTTGCCGCCGGGCTCGGCCTCAGCGCGCTGGTGGCCGCCGAACCGGCGCTGCTCGACGTGATCCGCTGGGGCGGTGTGGGCTATCTGCTGTGGCTGGCCTTTGACGCCCTGCGCAGCGGGCCGGTGCCGGATGCGAGGGTTGCCGGCCTGTCGCCCCGGCGCGCCTTCCGTCAGGGGCTGCTGGTCAACCTGACCAACCCCAAGGTCATCCTGTTCGTCCTCGCCTTCCTGCCGCAATTCGTCGATCCCGGGCGCGGGCAGGTTCTGCCGCAATTCCTGACTTTCGGGGCGATCCTGGCGCTTGGCGGTCTGCTGGTAAACGGGCTGGTCGGGGTCTTTGCCGGCAGTCTCGGCCGGCAGCTTGCCGGATCGCCCCGGCTGGGGCGCTGGCTCGGGCGGGTCACGGCGGGGATATTCATCACGCTGGCCACCAAGCTGGCATTCATGCAACGGAGTTGAGACATGCACGAATCCGAAACCGAAAGGGAGTTCATCCCCGTCCGCATCGCCGTACTGACGGTTTCCGACAGCCGCACGCCGGCCGACGACCTGTCGGGCGATACGCTCGTGGCCCGGATCGAGGCTACCGGCCATGTTGTGGCCGAGCGCAGGATCGTGCCCGACGAACGCCACCTTATCGCGCAGGAACTGCGCGGCTGGTGCGCCGATCCCTATATCGACGCGGTCATCAGCACCGGCGGTACCGGGCTGACCGGCCGCGACGTGACGGTCGAGGCGCACCGCGATGTCTACGAGAAGGAGATCGACGCCTTCGCCACGCTTTTCACCATGATATCGCTGAAAAAGATCGGCACTTCGGCGATCCAGTCGCGCGCCTGCGCCGGCGTCGCCGAGGGGACATATCTTTTCGCGCTGCCGGGAAGCCCGGGCGCCTGCAAGGACGGCTGGGACGAGATTCTTCTGCCGCAGCTCGACCACCGGCACCGGCCGTGCAACTTCGTCGAAATCATGCCACGGCTCGACGAGCACAGGCAGCGGGGCTGAGCGGAGTTTTTTTCGACGGAACCCTTCCCGACCAGCGTAACATTTCCGTGGCTTTGCCGTTCCGGCCGACTGGATTAGATTACCGATTGCCGCGTCACGGGCATGAACGCTTGAAAGGACCGCCGCATGCAGTTTCTGCGCAGATCCCTGACGGGACTGTTCCTGCTGTCGCTCACGCTGGGTCTGCTTGTCTATGCCGGCAGCGTGTTCGTGTCGGCTGTGCAGGACAGGATGAACCGCAAGCTGGCGATCCAGCCGGCCGAAGAGCGTGTCTTCGCGGTCAATACCGTCGGCGTTGCGGCGCGCGATGTGGTGCCGGTGATCACCGCCTTCGGCTCGATCGAGAGCCGCCGGACGATGGAAATGCGGGCCAGCGCGGAGGGACGGATCGTCGAGCTTGCGGAGAATTTCGAAACGGGCGCGGCGGTCGGGACCGGGGCACTGCTGGCACGTATCGATCCGCGCGCGGCCGAATCGGCGCTGGAAGTGGCGCGCACCGATCTGGCCGAGGCCAAGGTCGAACTGCGCGATGCCGAACGTAACCTGACACTGGTGCACGACGAACTGGCCGCGTCGCAGGCGCAGGCCGCGCTGCGCAGTCAGGCGCTGAAACGCCAGCAGGATCTTGCGCGGCGCGGCGTCGGCACCGACGCGGCGGTCGAGACAGCCGCACTGGACGAAGCGAGCGCCAACCAGTCGGTGGTCAGCCGTCGCATGGCCGAGGCAAGCGCCGAGAACCGGCTCGACCTTGCCCGGACCAGCCTGAGCCGTGCCCGGATCGCACTGGCCGACGCCGAGCGCGATCTGGCCGATACCGAGATTCGCGCCGCGTTTTCCGGCACGCTGTCGGACGTGACGGTGGTCGAGGGCGGGCTGGTCAGCCAGAACGAGCGCCTCGCGACACTGATCGACCCCGGGTCGCTCGAGGTGGCCTTCCAGCTTTCGACGGCACGATACGCGCGGCTTCTTACCTACGAGGGCGATCTGATCGATGCGCCGGTCCGGGTAAAGCTGGATGTCCTGGGGCTCGACCTGATTGCCACGGGGCGCGTCGCGCGGGTGAACGCGGCGGTGGGCGAGGGGCAGACGGGCCGGCAGATATTCGCCCGTCTTGACCATATCGGCGGCTTCCGCCCGGGCGATTTCGTCACCGTCGAGATCGAAGAGCCGCAACTGGCCGGTGTTGCCGTTCTGCCGGCAACCGCCGTCGACGCGGCGGGCACGGTTCTGGCCGTTCTGCCGGACCGGCGGCTCGAAATCCTGCCGGTCGATCTGCTGCGCCGCCAGGGTGACGAGGTGATCGTCGCCGCAGCCGCGGTGGACGGGCGGCGCATCGTCGCCGAACGCAGCCCGCTTCTGGGCGGCGGGGTTCTGGTGCGCGAAACCGGCGAACAGACGGGCACGCCCGACAGGCAGGACGGCGGCGGCGCAAGCGCCGATCTGATTGCCCTGACGCCGGAGCGGCGGGCGGCGCTGATCGCGGCGGTCGAGGCGAATGCGCAGCTTCCCGTCGAGGCGCGCGAACGCATCCTGTCGCAGCTTCGCCAGGAACAGGTTCCCGCCAGCATGGTCGCGCGCATCGAAAGCCGGATGGGGGGCTGAGCCATGGCCGGCAGCACCCCCCTCCGCCAGCGCGGCCTGATCGCCTATTTCGCCCGCCACCGCACCGCCGCGAACCTGCTTCTGGTGATGCTTCTCGTCGCCGGGCTTGGCGCGTTCCCGCAGATGCGGGCGCAATCGATGCCGGATGTGGTGTTCGATTCCGTTTCGGTCAGCGTGACATGGGAGGGCGCGGGCGCCGACGATGTGGACCGTTCGATCGTGGAGCTTCTGGAGCCCACCCTTCGCGCTGTCGAGGGGGTGGCGGAATCCGAGGCAATCTCGCGCGAGGGAAGCACGCGGATCCGGCTCGAGTTCGAACCCGGATACGACATGGCGCGGGCCGTCGAGGATGTGCAGCAGGCGGTGGACACCATCACCACCCTGCCCGAGGATGCCGACGATCCCGAAGTGCGGCGCGACGCCTGGTACGACCGGGTTTCGGACGTCATCGTTTCGGGGCCGGTCGATGTGGACCTGCTGGGCAGGTTTACCGACGAGCTTGTGCTGCGGCTGTTCGCCGAAGGGGTCACGCGCACCACGATCCGGGGGCTGGCCGCGCCACAGGTTGTGGTCGAGGTTCCGACCGCCTCGCTGATGCGCAACGGGGTGACGATGGCCGAGATCGCCGCCGCCATCGCCGGCGAGGTCGATGCCGCGCCGGCAGGCGACGTTTCGGGCGGCAGCGCCCGTGTCCGCACCGGGACGGAAAAGCGCAGCGCCGGCGAGGTGGCCGGCATCACGCTGCGCTCGGACCGCGATGGCGCCCGCCTGACCATCGGCGACGTGGCGACGGTCCGGCTGGAAGGGGTCGACCGGGAGCGCGCCTATTTCGTCGGCGACAATCCGGCCATGTCGGTCCGTGTCGACAGGTCCGCCACGGGCGATGCCATCGAGATTCAGCGCATCATCGAGCGGGTCGCCGCCGAGATGGTGCAGAGCCTGCCCGAAGGCGTGACCATCGAGCTGATCCGCACCCGTTCGGAGGAGATTTCCGGCCGCCTTTCGATCCTGATCCAGAACGCGATCACCGGGCTTGCGCTGGTTATCGGGCTGCTGTTTCTGTTTCTGAATGCGCGCACCGCGCTCTGGGTTGCCGCCGGTATTCCGGTGGCGATGCTGACCGCCATCGCACTGATGTGGGCAGCGGGGCTGACGCTCAACATGATGTCGCTCTTTGCCCTGCTGATGACGCTGGGCATCGTTGTCGACGATGCGATCGTGGTAGGCGAGCACGCCGATTTCCGCGTCCGGCGGCTGGGCGAGGCGCCGGAGGTGGCCGCCGTGGCGGCGGCCCGGCGCATGACCGGCCCCGTTTTCGCCGCGTCGGCCACCACGATCATCGCCTTCGCCGGGCTGACCTTCATCGAAGGGCGCTTCGGCGACATGATCTCCGATGTTCCCTTCACCGTGATCGCGGTGCTTTCGGCCTCGCTGGTGGAGTGTTTCCTGATCCTGCCCAACCACCTGGCGCATTCGCTGCATGCCTCGGCACGGCAGGACGCATGGTACGACTGGCCGTCGCGCATGGTGAACCGGGGGTTCGGCTGGTTCCGCACCCGTGTCTTCCGCCCCTTCATGGCGCTGGTGATCCGGGCCCGCTACCCGGTAGCGGCGGCGCTGCTGGTGCTGCTTGCCAGCCAGATCGCGCTGCTGGTGCGCGGCGATGTGCAATGGCGTTTCTTCTCCCCCCCCGAAGAGGGCTCGGTCTCGGGCAATTTCGCCATGGCACCGGGTGCCGAGCGCGAGGATACCATGGCGCAGTTGCGGGCCATGCAGGCGGCAGTCGAAGCGGTCGGACAGGATTATGCCGAACGCTACGGGCGCAACCCGGTCACCTATGTGCTGGCCGAGGTCGGCGGCAATACCGGGCGCGGACTGGCCGGCGCCGACACCAAGGATGCCGATCAGCTGGGCTCCATCGCGGTCGAACTGATCGACCCCGACCTCAGACCCTATTCGAGCAACCAGTTCGTGCGCGAACTCGAGGACCGGGTCGAGCGCCATCCGCTGGCCGAGACCATCAGCTTCCGCGGCTGGTTCGGCGGGCCGGGCGGCGACGCGCTCCATGTCCAGTTCCACGACGCGGACACCGCGCAGCTGAAGGCCGCGGCCGAGGCGCTCAAGCAGGCCGTCGCCCGCTTTCCCGAGGTGTCGGCGGTCGAGGACAGCCTCGCCTATGACAAGGAGGAACTGATCCTCGAACTGACGCCGCAGGGCGAGATGCTGGGCTTTACCGTCGAGGCGCTGGGGCGCGTGCTGCGCAACCGGCTGAACGGGATCGAGGCCGCGACCTATCCCTCGGGACCGCGCAGCGCCGAGATCCGCGTCGAACTGCCCGAGAGCGAACTGACCGCCGATTTCCTTGCCGGCACGCAGCTTCGCACCCCGCAGGGCCGTTACGTGCCGCTGGCCGATATCGTCAACGTGACCAGCCGCACCGGATTTTCCAAGATCAACCGGGCGAACGGGCTCCGCGTGGTCGAGGTCACCGGCGATATCTCCGAGGACAATCCCGCCCGCGCCGAGGAGATCGGCACCCTGTTGCGCAACCAGATCCTGCCGGCGATCGAGGACGAATATTCGGTCTCGTCGCGTCTGGCGGGCCTGGCAGAGCAGGAGCAGGAGTTCCTGAGCGATACGGGGATCGGCTTCGGCTTCTGCCTGATCGGCATCTACCTGACGCTTGCCTGGGTGTTTTCGAGCTGGACCCGCCCGTTGCTGATCATGGCGGTCATTCCCTTCGGCCTGATCGGAACGATATATGGCCACATCGCCTGGTCGACTCCGCTGTCGATGTTCTCGATCGTCGGGCTGATCGGCATGTCGGGCATCATCATCAACGATTCGATCGTTCTGGTGACGACGGTCGACGACTATTCCCGCGACCGGGCACTGATACCGGCGATCGTCGATGCTGCGGCCGACAGGTTGCGGCCGGTGCTGCTGACCACGATGACCACGGTGATCGGGCTGATGCCGCTGCTGTACGAACCGTCGCGTCAGGCGCAGTTCCTCAAGCCCACGGTCATCACGCTGGTCTACGGGCTTGGCTTCGGCGTGCTGGTGGTGCTTCTGCTGGTGCCCGCGCTGCTGGCGATGCAGCGCGATATCCGCAATCAGTTGCGCGCATTCCGGCGCGCGCTTTCGGCGCGGCGGCGCTCGGCGCCCGTTGCGGTGGCCACCATTCTCGCCAGCGCGCTTGTCGCGGCGCTGTTCGCCGCGACGCTTGGCCACGCAGTTCTTTACGGCGCGCCGTGGCCGCCGCTTGGCGCGGCGCTGCCCGGCGTGCCAGCGACGCCGGCTGGGGCACTGGGGATTTTCGTCGGCGGGTCGCTGGGAATTGCGATCATCGCCTATCTTGCCGCCGGCCTGCTCCGCGCCCTTGCGCCGCGCCGTCCGAGATCGGTCGCCAAGTGATCACTTCGTCGTGCAGCCGTGGATATCGACCGCCCGGGTTCCGGCGATCACGGTGAAGCGCATGGCGCTGCGGTCGAGCGCCAGCGGGCCGCCACCCGCCGGCACGAGATCGGCCTGCACCTCGAGGATATCGCCCTTGCGCCGGCTTTTCGGCTCCGAGACCCAGACATGCGGGTTGCCGGTCTCGACCATCGCCACCTCGGCGCCCGGAAGGCGCGGCATGGCGATCCGCGCCGTCACCTTCACGCCGTCGGAAATCGGCTCAACCTCGCAATCGACACGCCGTACACCGGCCCGGGATCCCGGGGCGGGGGCGTTGGCCAACGCCCGTTCGATCGCCGGATCGGCCCGCCCCGCGCCATCGAGCGTGGCGTCTATACGCAGGTTGGCGGGCATGCAGATCTTTTCGCAGACCCCCAGATCGACCTTGCCATGCAATTCGATCGGTGCGCCGGGCGTGGTGGGATGCAGTTCGATCGGCAACACCAGTTCGCGGCTGTAGCCGATGGTGCGCAGCCCGTAATTCTCGAAAACCTCGGGGCTGGGCCAGTGATAGGTGACCGCACCCAGATTGCGCGAACCCGACCAGTCGAAACTGGGCGGGATACCCGCTTCGCCGGGCGCGCGCCAGTAGGTCTTCCAGCCCGGCGCCATGGTCAGCCTGAGCGCTGCCATGCGCGTGCCCTGACGGGTCGTCCAGCCGCCCAGGATATCGCCGCGGATCACATTGTCGGGCACCCCGCCGGCTGCACATGCAGGTAGTGGAACCATGAACGAAAGCGCCGAAAGCGCGACAAACGAGAGACTGGCCAGAATTTTCATGGCCGCAACATAGGCACGATACGGATTTGTGGAAATCACATAATGGCGACGGATCGACACCATTGCGTCGCGGCCACTTGTATGCCGCGCATTCGCGCATCATTCTCGTTTGCGTGATGAACGATGCCGATACCGAGCTGGACCTGTCCGGCAAGCTGCTGGTCGCCATGCCGGGCATGGGCGACCCGCGCTTCGAGCATTCGGTGATTTTCATCTGCGCCCATTCTGCCGAAGGGGCAATGGGCCTGATCGTCAACCAGCCCGCGCTCGAACTGGGGTTTCCCGATCTTCTCGAACAGCTCGGGATCGAGCCGGCGGATGCCGATCTGCCAAACACCATCCATGTCGGCGGTCCGGTCGAACATGGCAGGGGTTTTGTCCTGCACAGCGCAGAGTACGAGGTGGCGGGCGCGACGCTCAGGATCGACCACCGCTTCTCCATGACGGCGACGCTCGAAATCCTCGAGGACATGGCCAACCGGCGCGGCCCGCGCGAGGCGCTGCTGGCGCTGGGATATTCGGGATGGGGGCCGGGGCAGCTCGAAAGCGAGATCGCGCGCAACGGCTGGCTGACGGTCGAGGCCGCCAGCGAGATCGTCTTTTCCAGCAGGAACCGGCGCAAATGGGAGATGGCGCTGGCAACGCTGGGTATCGACCCGCTGACGCTGAGCGCCAGCGCCGGGCACGCCTAGCGACCGGGCTGCGGGCGCGGTGCCGCCGCACGGCGCAGGCGATCGTTGATGGCACGGCCGATGCCCGTTTCGGGAATCGGCGAGACGGCGATACCGGTTGCCCCCGACGCATCGGCGCGGCGCAGGTATTCGAACAGGTTCGCCGCGGCCTCGGTCAGATCGCCTGCGGGCGAAAGGTTCAGCGCGGCATCCTGCGCCCCTGCCCCGAAGCCGAGCAACACCTCGCCCGACAGTGCGCCGGACGCATCGAGCCGCAGCGGCGCCCGCGGCGCATAATGCGAGGCAAGCTGTCCCGGCGCATTCGGCGAACCGGCAGGCGCGGCATGGGCCAGCGGACGGCCGAGCGCCGCCTCGGCCGCCTCGGCCGGAAGTCCGCCGGGACGGAGCAGGCGCGGATGATCGAAACAGCCGATGATGGTCGATTCCACACCCACCTCGGCCGCGCCGCCGTCTATCACCGCATCGATGCGGCCCGAAAGGTCGTCGAACACATGGTCCGCGCGCGTCGGGCTGATCCGGCCCGACGGGTTGGCCGAGGGGCCGGCAACCGGCCCGTCGAACGCCCGCAGCATCTTCTGCGCCACCCGGCCGCGCGGGACGCGCAGGCCGATGGTCGACAGCCCCGCCGCGACGAGATCGGAAATACCGGCATCGGGGCGCAGCGGAACCACCAGCGTCAGCGGCCCCGGCCAGAACGCATCGGCCAGGGCCAGCGCATCGGCACCGAATCTGCCGTAGCGCCGCGCTGTCTCCAGATCGGCAACATGGGCGATCAGCGGGTTGAAACGCGGGCGCCCCTTGGCCGCGAAGATCGCCGCCACCGCCCTGCCCTGCCGCGCATCGGCGCCGAGCCCATAGACCGTCTCGGTCGGGAAGGCGACCAGCCCGCCGGCGCGCAGCAGGTCGACCGCGCGGGCGATCCCGGCCGAATCCGGTTTCAGACGTTCGGTTGTCTTGTCCATGTCTTCCCGTGACGCCGCGTCTTGCTTTGTGCCCGATCGCCGCTAGGACTAGGTTGATCCTGAGCGTCGGGTGATACGCCCGCGATCTCGACATGCCAAGACCGCAGGTGAGGGTGAACCCATATGACCTATCGCGCGCCGATTTCGGAATACCGTTTCATTTTCGAACATGTGGTCGATTTCGCCGCCCTGACCGCGACCGGCCGGTTTTCCGAGGTTGGCCGCGAGATGACCGATGCCATCCTGTCCGAAGCCGGACGGCTGAGCGATGAGGTCATCGCCCCGCTCAACCGCGCCGGCGACGAGCACGGGGCGCGGCTGGAGAACGGCCGCGTGATCTCGTCCCCCGGCTTTGCCGAGGGCTACGCCGCGATCGCCGAAGGCGGATGGGTCTGCGTCTCGGCGCCCGAAGAATACGGTGGAATGGGGTTGCCGGTGGCGTTGCAGACGGCGATCAACGAGATGATGTCGGGCGCCTGCCTTTCGCTGCAACTCAACCCGCTGCTGACCCAGGGGCAGATCGAGGCGCTGCATGCCCATGCATCGGATGCGATCCGGGCGCGCTATCTGCCGAAGCTGATTTCGGGCCAGTGGACCGGAACGATGAACCTGACCGAGGCCGGCGCCGGCAGCGACGTGGGGGCGCTGACCACCCGTGCGGTGCCAAACGGCGACGGAACCTATGCCATCACAGGACAGAAGATCTTCATCACCTGGGGCGATTGCGATTTCGCCGGGAACGTCTGCCATCTGGTGCTGGCGCGGTTGCCGGATTCGGGGCCGGGCACCCGGGGGATCAGCCTGTTCCTGGTGCCGCGCGACATTCCCGACGCGGATGGCAACCCGGGCGTGGCCAATGCCGTCCGGGTGGTCAGCCTCGAACGCAAGCTCGGCATCCATGGCTCGCCCACCTGCGTCATGGAATATTCCGGCGCGACCGGCTGGCTGATCGGGGCGGAAAACGCCGGCATGGCGGCGATGTTCACCATGATGAACAACGCAAGGCTCGGCGTCGGCGCCGAGGGGATCGGCATCGCCGAAGCGGCCACACAGAAGGCTGTCGCCTATGCGACGGAGCGCCGGCAGGGCAGCGCCGGCGGCTCCGGCACGATCATCGAGCACCCCGACGTGCGCCGCATGGTGACGACGATGCGCGCCGAGGTGTTCGCCGCGCGGGCGATCGCGCTGGCCAACGCGGTGGCCATTGACCTCGCGAATGCGACGGATGAAGCCGAGTGGAAGGCGCAGGCCGCCTTTCTGACGCCGATCACCAAGGCCTTCGGCAGCGATATCGGCCACGAGGTGGCCCAGATCGGCATACAGGTGCACGGCGGCATGGGCTACATCGAGGAGACCGGCGCGGCACAATTCGCCCGCGACGTCCGCGTGACCCAGATATACGAGGGCACCAACGGCATTCAGGCGATGGATCTGGTCGGCCGCAAGCTGGCGGATGGCGGCGAGGCCGCCTTCCGGCTGCTCGACGAGGTCGAATCGCTGGCAGAGGCCGCCCGTGCGACGCTGCCCGATCTTGCCGGGCCGGTATGGAAATCGGCCGAAAACCTGCGCGAGGCGACCGAATGGCTGCTTACACAGGACATGACCGACCGCTTTGCCGTTGCGGTGGCCTATCTGCGCGCCTTTGCCCGGGTGCTGGGCGCGCATTTTCACCTCAGGGCGGCGATGGCGGGGGATGAAAGCCGGCGGCGGGCGCTTGCCGGTTTCTACATCGCGCGCCTGCTGCCCGAACACGAAAGCCTGCTTGCCACCGTGCGCCGGGCGGCGGACGGGCTCTATGCGCTGAGCCTCGACGATCTGGCGGAGGGCTGAGCGGTGAACGCGCCGGGCTTCGCCCCGATCCGCTTCCCCCATGAAACGCCGCCGGGCGAGGGCGAGGCGACCGAGATCGCCCAAGGCGTTCTGTGGCTACGCCTGCCGCTGCCGATGGCGCTCGATCACGTCAATGTCTTTGCGCTCGATGACGGGGAGGGCTGGACGATCGTCGACACCGGACTGTCGAGCCGGCGCATCCGCGCGCTTTGGGACAGGCTGCGGTCGGCTGGCCCGCTGGCCGACAAGCCGGTTATCCGTGTGATCGTGACCCACCACCACCCCGACCATGTGGGTCTTGCCGGCTGGTTTCAGGCCGAACACGGCGCGGAAGTGATCGCCAGCCGTACCGCCTGGCTCTATGCGCGAATGCTGACGCTCGACATGCAGCAGACCCCGCCGCCCGAAACGCTGGCCTTCTATCGCGCCGCCGGAATGGACCCGGCCATCTACCGCCAGCGCGCTGGCGGCCGGCCCTTCAACTTCGCCGATGTGGTCTGGCCGATGCCGCTGGGCTTCACCCGCATTGCCGAAGGCGGCACCGTCCGTATCGGCGGGCGCCTCTGGGACGTGCGCATGGGCAACGGCCATGCCGAGGAGCATGCGACCCTGTGGAGCCGCGACGATTCGCTGGTACTGGGCGGCGACCAGCTTCTGCCGTCGATCTCTCCCAATCTCGGCGTCTATGCGACCGAGCCCGGGGCGGACCCGGTCGGCGCCTGGCTGGAAAGCTGCACGCGCCTTGCAGGCGTCGCGCGCGAAGATCATCTCGTTCTGCCCGGCCACAAGCTGCCCTATACCGGGCTGCCGGCGCGGCTCGGGCAACTGATCGAGCATCATCACACGGCGCTGGCCCGGCTTCTCGACCATCTGGGCGAGCCGCGCACCGCGCACGAGTGCTTTCCGGCGCTTTACCGGCGCCGGATCGGCGATGCCGAATACGGTCTTGCCCTTGCGGAATCCATCGGACACCTCAATCATCTCCACCGGACAGGCCGCGTGGACCGGCAGCGCCGCGCCGACGGGGCGTGGCTGTGGCGGCGCGCGGACGGGGGATAGCACCGGAGGAGACGAACATGGATCGGCGCAACGAAACGGACCAGACGGGATTTCTGCCGCGCGCCCATGCCGTTCACGCCGACCCCGACGAAGTGGTGACCGAACACCAGCCTTTGCCCGAACGGCTGATGCAGACGGCACATCCGAAAAGCCCGGCGAAATGGGCCTATGAACGGCTGCTGCTCTACATCAAGAATTTCGAGGACCGGCTCGACGGCGATCAGGAGATCGCGATGGGATTCACCGGCGCCACCGCCGGCGTGCTGAGGATCGAGGGCATCGGTTACTTCGACCCCGACATCGTGACCTTCTATGGCGCGGATGCCGATGGCACGCGCACCCAGCTTATCCAGCATGTCAGCCAGCTGAACGTGATCCTGCGCGCGCTGCCCAAGCTGTCCGAAGCGTCCGAACCGCGGCGAATCGGTTTCCGGCTGGCCGAGGAGCTTGCCGCGGAAACCGGGAACTGAACGACGACCGCGCCCCGGACGGATTCGCGGCTGCCGTCAGCCGGCGCGCTGGAGGTCGCGGGTCAGCGCGTCGATATCGCCGCCCCGCCGGTCGAGCATCGCGCCGATCTCGGCCCGCTCGGTCTGCAGCATGTTCACCCCTTCGACGAACATGTTGAAGAACTTGTTCTTGCCGGAGCGGTCCGAAACGAGGAACACCACCGCGAAGGGCGCCTCGCCGCGCAGATGGGCGGTCGCCTGCACCTCGACGAAGTTCTTGACCGCGCGCGCGCCGTTCACCTCGAGCCGCCCGCCGATGAACTCGCGGAACCGCTTGCCGTACTTGCGCGAGATATACCCGGTATAGGCGCCGGTATAGGCCTTGAGCTGGCCCGAAGTGGCGCCGCGCGCCGCCGCGCCAAGTGAATAGCGCGCGATCGTCGGAACATCGGCATAGCGGACGAATATCTTCTCGAACTCCCGGTACATCGCTGATTCGGACCTGCCCGAGGCGATGACCCTGTTGATGTCGGCGACGGCGGCATCGATGAGTTTCTGCGCCTCGGCGGGTGACAGCGCGAAGGCGGCACCGGGAAGGGCCGCAGCGGCGGCACCGGCGGCAACCATCCCGAGCGTGGCGCGGCGTGTGTGTTCAATTGCCATAGATATCCTCATAGGGGTCTTCGTAATCCTCTTCGGCCACTTCGCCCCGGCGAAGCTCGAAGCGGCGGTTCTGCAGATAGATCAGCCGCTGCTGGGAATAGCTGTCCTCGGAATCCTCGTAGATGGAGCTTACGGTATCGGCATAGCGCACGCGATCGGTCCCCTGCCCCACCCAGACGAACCCGTTGGCCGCCAGACTGGCCGGCCATTCGACCGCATACCACAGCGGATTGATTGCAAGGTCCACGATCGAGCCCGCGGTATCACGCTGTGTTGATCCGCCGAAGACCGGCAGTTCCATATAGGCACCCTCGGGCACCCCCCAGACATGCATCGTCTCGCTGAAATTGGTGTCGATCTCGGGCAGGCCGGCCGCCGTTGCGGGATCGAAAATGCCGCCGAGGCCGACGGTCGAGTTGATTCCAAACCGCAGCGTGTTGTGCGCGGCATCTCCCGGCCGCAACTGCAACAGGCTATTCAGGATACGGCTCGGGTTATTGAGGTTGTTGCCAAAATTGGCCAGTGCGACGATAATCGGGCTGACCGGTCTGACCGGCGCGTCGCCAGCGGCGGCTGGCGCGGCGGCTTCATCCGGCTCTTCGGACAGGCCGTCTTCGGCGCCTGAGGGCGCCGGCGATTCGCCGTTGCGGCCCGTTGCGGCGGTTTCTCCACCGCCAAAGACATGGCGGTCGAGGGATTTGTTCCATTCGTGTATGCGCCTGTTCTGCGCCTCGTTGGGGTCGTTGATCCCGGTCGGAATGCTGGCAGGCCCGCAGGCGGACAGGGCTGTCACAATGGACAGCACGCCGAACGCACCGGTCCGGTTCCGGAAAAACCTACCTTGTCGCAGCAACTGCCGCCGCATAGGAAACGTCAACTGTTTGTACCTTAGCTAGTGCCATCTTCGTCATTCGACCGCATGCGGCCGGCTGCCGACGGTAAAGTCGTCAGAAACTAACCCCGGGTTGACTGGCTGACAACCTGCAGAAAAGCTGGAGATCGCGACAATGCGCCCATCAGATACCGGCCCCGGTCGAAAGGAGCTCCAGGAGGCACGCGCTGCCGGCCGGAGTCTCTTTACCTCGTCGCTGGTCTTCTCGGTTTTCGTCAACCTTCTGATGCTGACCGGCCCACTGTTCATGCTCCAGGTCTACGACCGGGTGCTGGGCTCACGCTCGGAAGAGACGCTGGTGGCGCTCTTCACCCTGGTGGCCTTTCTCTACCTGATGATGGCACTGCTCGATTACGCGCGCGGGCGGCTGATGGCGCGGGCCGGGGCCCGCTTCCAGCTCAGGCTCGACAGCCGGGTATTTTCCGCCGTGCTGCGCAGCGAAACCGGCAAGCCCGGCGCCGAGGTTGCGGCCAGCGGGCTGCGCGATCTGGAGATCGTGCAGCGGTTTCTGGCCTCGCCCGCATTGCTCGCCATCTTCGATCTGCCCTGGACACCGCTGTTTCTGTTCGCGATCTTCATCTTCCACCCCTGGCTCGGGGTGCTGGCGATCTGCGGCGGGGCGGTGCTTGTCGTCATCACCCTGCTCAACCAGTCCCGTACCCGCCAGCCAGCGCTCGAGGCGGCAACAGTCGGGCAGCGCGCCGAGCGGATGTCGGACCAGATGCGCGAAGAGGCCGAAACCATCGAGGCGCTCGGCATGCGCGGGGCGACCTTCGAGCGCTGGCAGGATGCCCGCGGCAAGGCGATCTCGCTGCAACTGGCGGCGGCCGACCGGGCGGGCGGGTTCACCTCGGCCAGCAAGGCGCTCAGGCTTTTCCTGCAATCGGCGATGCTCGCGCTCGGCGCCTATCTGGTGCTGCAGAACGAGGTGACGGCGGGCGCGATGATCGCCTCGTCGATCATGCTGGGCCGCGCGCTGGCGCCGGTCGAACTGCTGATCGGTCAGTGGGAGCTGGTACAGCGCGCCTCGCGCGGCTGGTCAAACCTGTCCAGACTGCTGACCGAGATGCCGCCCGAGGTGCCGCGCCTGCCCCTGCCGGCCCCCGCCGCACGGCTCGAAGGCCAGCAGGTCACGGTGGTTCCGCCGGGCGAAACGCAGGCCTCGCTCCGCATGGTCAGCTTTCTGCTGCTGCCCGGGCAGGCGATGGGCGTGATCGGCCCGTCCGGATCGGGCAAGACGACGCTGGCACGGGCGATTACCGGTGTCTGGCGCTGTGCGGGCGGCAAGATCCGGCTCGACGGCGCGGCGCTCGACCAGTACGACCCCGACGTTCTGGGCCAGCACATCGGTTATCTTCCCCAGCGGGTGACGTTGTTCGAGGGTACCATTGCCGAGAACATCGCACGGCTCTCGACACAGCCCGATCCACGGCTTGTGGTCGAGGCGGCGCAGAAGGCGGCGGCGCACGAGATGATCCTGAAACTGCCGGGCGGCTACGACACGCCGCTCGCCTCGGCGGGAAGCCGGCTGTCGGGCGGTCAGGTCCAGCGCATCGGGCTGGCCCGCGCGCTCTACGGCAATCCGGCAATCCTCGTTCTGGACGAGCCCAACTCCAACCTCGACAATGAGGGGTCCGAGGCGCTCAACCGGGCGATCCGCCAGATGAAGGCCGACAAGCGCTCGGTCATCATCATGGCGCACCGCCCCGCCGCCATTCAGGAATGCGACACCCTGCTGGTGCTCGATGGCGGCATGCGCCGCGCCTTCGGCCCGCGAGACGAGGTGCTGAAGGAAGTGGTGCAGAATGCGGCCGAAATCGCGAAATCGTCCGGCCAGGGAGGCGTGTCATGAGCAAGAACGAACAGCCCGCGAAAGAGCGCGCCATGCCCGCGGCCAAACCTGCGACACCCCCGGCCGCAGCAACCGCCAGGGCCGCGCCCCCGGCCCGGCCCGCAGCGCCCGCTTCCGGTCCCGCCCCGGCGAAGACCGGGGGCGACAGATACTCGGCACGGTTTCCGATGACCATCGGCATCATCGCGCTGGTGCTGCTGGTCGGCGGCTTCGGCGCCTGGTCCCTGCTGACGCATATTTCAGGCGCCATCATCGCCGGCGGCCAGCTCGAGGTCGAACAGAACCGGCAGGTGGTGCAGCATCTCGATGGCGGCATCGTGGGCGAGGTTCTGGTGCAGGAAGGCGACCGTGTCGAGGCGGGGCAGGAGCTTATCCGGCTCGACCCGACCGATCTGCTGTCGGAACTGGCCATTGTCGAAAGCCAGCTTTACGAGATCATGGCCCGCACCGGGCGCATGGTCGCCGAACGCGACGGTCTGGACGAAATCACCTTCGATCCGGAACTGGTCGAGGCGGCGACCAAAAGCGACGAGATCGCCGAACTGCTTCAGGGTCAGGAGACGCTCTTCGCGGCACGGCTGACCTCGATGGAGAAGGAAAAGGAGCAGCTTGCCCGCCGGGGCGAGCAGATCGCCAGCCAGGTCGAGGGCATAGACGCGCAGGTCGCCGCGCTGAGCGAGCAACTGGCGCTGATCGACGAGGAACTGGAAAGCCAGCAGGCGCTGCTCGACAAGGGACTGGCGCAGGCGGCGCGCGTCCTGTCGCTGCAACGCGAGAAGGCGCGGCTTTCCGGCACCGTCGGGGAACTGACCGCCAGCCGCGCCGAGGCGATGGGGCGGACGACCGAACTGGACATCGAGATCCTGAAACTCGACACCACCCGCCGCGAAGAGGCGATCACCTATCTGCGCGATCTGCAATACAACCTGCTGGAACTGATGGAACGCCGTCGCGGCCTGCGGGAAAAGGTCGCCCGGCTCGATATCCGCGCGCCCGTGTCCGGAATCGTCTATGGAATGACCGTCAACACCCCGCGTTCGGTCGTCCGCCCGGCCGATCCGATCGCCTATATCGTGCCGCAGGACCGCCCGCTGGTGATTGCCGCGCGCGTCCCGACCATCCATATCGACAAGGTCTATGTCGGACAGGACGCGATCCTGCGCTTCTCGACCTTCGATTCGCGCACCACGCCCGAACTGATGGGCCGGGTTTCGCAGGTTTCGGCCGACGCCTTCACCGACGAACGAACGCAGCAATCCTACTACCGTGCCGAAGTCGAGCTTCTCGACGGCGAGATCGACAAGCTCGAGGGAAAGGAGATCATCCCCGGCATGCCGGTCGAGGCCTATTTCCGCACCAACGCCCGCACCCCCATGGCATATCTGATCAAACCGTTTACAGATTACTTCAACAAGGCGTTCCGCGAGGGCTGAGCGCCGCAGGAGGGAGCCTGTCCATGCCGGGAAAAATCGAAACGCGTCTTGCCGAACTTGGCGTCACACTGCCCGACGCCCCGGCGCCCGCCGCCAATTACGTACCCTTCGTAAGGGTGGGCGATCTGGTCTTCGTCTCGGGGCAGATCCCTGCCGGCCCGGACGGTCTGATCACCGGCAAGCTCGGCGCCGATATGGATGTGGCCGGCGGCGCGGCGGCCGCCCGGGCCTGCTGCATCGCCCTGCTGGCGCAGCTCAAGGCGGCCTGCGGCGATCTCGACCGGCTGGTCCGGGTGGTCAAGCTGACCGGGTTCGTCAACTCGACCCCCGACTTCACCGAGCAGCCAAAGGTGATCAACGGCGCCTCGGACTTTCTGGTCGAGGCGCTGGGGGATGCCGGCCGGCATTCGCGCTCGGCCGTTTCGGCAGCCGCCCTGCCGCTGGGTGTCGCGGTCGAGATCGAGGCGATCTTTCAGGTCGCCTGAACCATGCCGCCGCTACCGCACGCCTTTCTCGAAAGACCCATCGCCCACCGTGCCCTGCATGACAGACTGCGCGGACGGCCCGAAAATTCGCGCGCGGCCGTCGCCGCGGCAATCGAGGCGGGCTTCAGTATCGAGATCGACCTTCAGCTTTCGGCGGACGGCGTGCCGATGGTCTTTCACGATTACGATCTGCGGCGGCTGACCGGACATACCGGCACCCTGCGCGCGACCCCGGCCGCCGATCTCGCCGGCATTCCGCTGTCCGGCGGAAACGAGGGCATCCCGACCTTCGCCGAGATTCTCGCGCTGGTGAACGGCCGTGTACCGCTGCTTGTAGAGATCAAGGATCAGGACGGCGCCCTCGGGCCGGATGTCGGCAGGCTCGAACGGGCGGCG
The DNA here is from genome assembly GCF_047971885.1 of Tropicimonas sp. Lineage (NCBI taxonomy): Bacteria > Pseudomonadati > Pseudomonadota > Alphaproteobacteria > Rhodobacterales > Roseobacteraceae > Tropicimonas > Tropicimonas sp. The sequence goes on from NZ_JBKEAE010000014.1 coordinate 20,736, forward strand.
GCAAGGGTGGCGGCAGGGTATGGCGGGCATCTCGCCTTCATGTCCTTCAATCCGCATTCCGTGGCCGCCCTGGCCGAGGCGGCACCGGACAGGCCACGCGGGCTGGTCACCTGCGATTTCGCCGCCGGGAACTGGCCCGGCGTTCCCGCGACAACGCGGGCGCGGCTGGCGAGCATCCCGGATCTGGAAGCGACCGGCAGTTGCTTTGTCAGCCACGACGCGCGCGACCTCGCCTCCCCGCGCGTTGCCGAGATCAGCGCCGCCGGCCTGCCGGTCCTCTGCTGGACCATCCGCTCGCCCGAAGCCGAGGCGGCCGCCCGCAGGATCGCGGATAATGTGACATTCGAGGGCTACCTGCCCGTCTGACCGGCGATCATCTCCAAGGCAATCGTGCCCGGCCGCGCAGACGGATGCAGTAGCAATGCACATGTACGTGGCGCGTTCCGGCGGCGTGCTTGAACGCGGAGCCCGCAGCATACAAGTGTAGGGCCGAGGGCAGGCGGGAATTCCATGGATACCACAGAAACCCAGATCGAGGTCGAGGTTCTTCCCGGTCTCGCACACATCCCCGCCGGGGAGTGGGACGGTTGCGCCTGCCCGGAGGCCGCGGATGGCGGGCGGCCGCGCGACCCTTTCACCACCCACCGTTTCCTTTCGGCACTGGAGGAAAGCGGCTCGGTCGGCCCGGGAACGGGATGGCGACCATCGCATTTGGTGGCACGGCTGGACGGGCGTCCCATCGCCACCGCGCCTCTCTACGTCAAGAGCCACAGCCAGGGCGAATACATCTTCGATCATTCCTGGGCACATGCATACGAGAACGCGGGCGGCGACTATTATCCGAAGCTGCAGATCGCCGTGCCGTTCACCCCCGCAACCGGGCGGCGCTTCCTGACCAGGCCCGGCTACGAGGCGATCGGGTCTTCGGCACTGACGCAGGCGGCGGTGCAACTGGCGGCGAACAACGGGATATCCTCGGTCCACATCACCTTCTGCACCGCCAGAGAGGCCGGCGAGGGCGAGGCGATGGGCCTGATGCACCGGCGCAGCCAGCAGTTTCACTGGGAAAACGCGGGCTACGCGGATTTCGACGCCTTTCTTGCCGCCCTTTCGTCGCGCAAACGCAAGATGATCCGCAAGGAGCGCGCCACCGCCCGGGGCTTTGGCGGCACGATCCGCAGCCTGACCGGTGACGATATCCGCCCCGCGCACTGGGACGATTTCTGGGCCTTCTATCAGGACACCGGAGCGCGCAAGTGGGGCAGCCCCTATCTGACCCGCGATTTCTTCGACATCCTGCATGAAACGATGCGCAACGATGTGATGCTCGTTCTGGCGGAGCGTCACGGCACGAACATCGCCGGCGCGCTCAATTTCATCGGGCGCGACACGCTTTTCGGACGCTACTGGGGGGCGCTCGAACACCACCCCTGCCTGCATTTCGAGGCCTGCTACTACCGGGCAATGGATTTTGCCATCGCGCAGGGGCTTGCCACCGTCGAGGCTGGCGCGCAAGGCGAACACAAGATCGCCCGCGGTTACCTGCCGGTGAGCACCCATTCGCTGCACTGGGTTGCCGACCCGGGGTTCGCCCGCGCCGTCAGGGAATTCCTGATCGCCGAATCGCGTGCGGTGGACGAGGAAAACGAGATTCTGACCAGCTACGGACCCTTCCGGAGCAGCGGACGGGATCACGACTGACCGGAAACCGGCAGTCATGACATATGTCCCGCACCCGGCACCGTTCGCAATCGCCCGGCGGACGGCCGCCGATTGCCTTCCCGCCGGTCGAGGCTGTAGGTTGGCCCGCAACGGTAAAGCGGATGGAAAGGTGCCATGTCGGACATTGTAATCGTCGGCGCGGGACAGGCCGGGGCCGCGATGGCGGCAAAACTGCGGACCGAGGGCTTTGCCGGCCGGATCACCCTGATCGGCGAAGAGCCGGTACCGCCCTATCAGCGCCCGCCGCTGTCGAAAAAATACCTGCTGGGCGAGATGGAGCTCGAGCGGCTGTTCCTGCGGCCGGCGAGTTTCTATGCCGAAGCCGATATCGATCTGCTGACAGATACCAGGGTCGACGCGATCGACCGGGGCGCCCGCAGTGTGATCTTCGGGGGCGATTCACGGCACTACGATCAGCTTGCGCTCTGCACCGGCTCGGCTCCGCGCCTTCTTCCGGCGGCCATCGGTGGGGCGCTCGGAGGCGTGCATGTGGTGCGGACCCTGCGCGATGTCGACCGTATGGCCAGCGAGGTGCACCCCGGCGCGCGGGCGCTGATCGTCGGCGGCGGGTATATCGGGCTCGAGGCGGCGGCGGTCGCCAGCAAGCTCGGGCTCGACGTGACACTGATCGAAATGGCCGGGCGCATCCTCGGCCGGGTCGCCGCCCCCGAGACCTCGGATTATTTCCGCGATCTGCACACCCGCCACGGCGTGACGATTCGCGAGGGAACCGGCCTCGAACGCCTGACGGGCCAGGGGCAGGTCACCGGCGCCCTGCTGTCGGACGGCACCGAACTGCCGGTGGATATCGTGATCGCCGGCATTGGCATCGCGCCGGCAACCGCACTGGCCGAAGCGGCGGGACTGACCATCGACAACGGCATCGCCGTCGACGCGCGGGGGCGCACCTCGGATCCGCATGTCTGGTCGGCGGGCGATTGCGCCTCGTTCCCGCTCGGCGGCGCGCGTATCCGGCTGGAAAGCGTGCAGAACGCCATCGACCAGGGCGAGCTTGTGGCGCGCAACATGCTGGGGGCCGGCACCGATTACGACCCCAAGGTCTGGTTCTGGTCCGATCAATACGACGTGAAGCTGCAGATCGCGGGCCTCAACAGCGGATTCGAACGGGTGGTGGTGCGGCCGGGCACGCAGGACGGTGCGGTCTCGCACTGGTATTTCGCCGACGGCCGGCTGCTGGCGGTCGATGCGATGAACGACCCGCGCGCCTATATGGTCGGCAAGCGCCTGATCGACGCCGGCAGATCGGCAGACCCGGCGGCGGTGGCCGATCCGGCCTGCGATCTCAGATCGCTGCTCGGCTAGATGCGGATCATCGCCGGAACGAACCGTGGGCTGGCGCTCGCTTCGGTCGGTCGCGGCGATCCGGCCGCCCACCTGCGCCCCACCTCGGACCGGGTGCGCGAGAGCCTGTTCAACCTGCTGGCCCATTCCCATGGCGATCCGGTGCCCGGCGCCCGGGTGCTTGATCTGTTCGCCGGAACCGGCGCGCTGGGGTTCGAGGCGCTTTCGCGCGGCGCGGCGCATGCGACCTTCGTCGACGACGGCGGCAAGGCACGGGCGCTGCTGCGCGAGAATATCGAAAGAACGCACAGCCAGGGCGTAACCCGTGTATTCCGGCGCGACGCGACCCGGCTGGGCGCACTGCGCGGCGCGCCCTGTGATCTGATCTTCCTCGACCCGCCCTATGGCAAGGGGCTGGGCGAGCGGGCGCTCGCCTCGGCCGGCGCCGGCGGCTGGCTTGCCCCCGGCGCACTGGTAGTCTGGGAGGAAAACGCACCACAGGACGCACCCGAAGACTTCACCGCCATCGACCGGCGCCAATACGGCGACACCCATGTCACCATCCTGCACTGTGTGTCAGATACTTGATATGGCGGGCGTTATTGCACAAAGCGTTTGAAGGCCGGACTTTCCCTTATCCCCAGGCAGACTTATCCTGCGGCTTCCGTGCCGGATATGCCAAGTCCAGTCTAATACCAACGTGCCTATGTATTGACCGCTTTTGCATATTCGCGGGTGGTGATTGATCTGATGCGTTCGGGATCGTTGGCGAAGAAATTCCACGCGTCGCAACTCGGTCGATGATGTTTTCGCAGGTGTCAAAGACCGGGATGGCGAGGCGGTTGGCGCGCAGCCAGGCCCAGATGTTCTCGACCGGGTTCAATTCGGGCGCATAGGGCGGGAGCGTCAGGATGGTGATGTTGTCCGGGATGTGCAGCGCCGTGGAGCCATGCCAACCCGCGCCGTCCATCACCAGCACGGCGTAGGCCGCTGGGGCGACAGCCTTTGAGATTTCGGCAAGATGGGCGTTCATGGCCGAGGTATCGGCGCGGGGCATGACCAGCGCCGCAGTCGCGTCGCGGGCCGGGCAGACGGCACCGAAGATGCAGGCCCGTTCGTAGCGGGTGTCGCGCGGTGCGCGGGGGCGGGTTCCGCGTTCGGCCCAGATCCGGGTGACGTCTCATCGCGGAAGTGGATCAATCTCAGACTCGGTTGCGCGAAGAGAATACTCGTCACCGGCGCGTATCCGGATCAGAAGGCGTAAACCAACCGACGATGTCCGGCGAACCAACCACGCCTTCGCGGTTGGGCAGACTCTACATTAAAGTGAGGGAGGTTCCGGGGGGCAGGTCACGTGGGCTACTTCAACCAGCTCGAAACCGGCCAGCAGGGGCAGAGAGTGGCTTAAATCACGCCGAAAACTGTCCACGAGGTGGGAGTAGCTCGCTTCGCAAAACGAAAAAAGTCAGTAAAATATGGTGGGTGATGAGAGACTCGAACTCCCGACATCTTCGGTGTAAACGAAGCGCTCTACCAACTGAGCTAATCACCCGCTGACGCGGCTGATAGCGCATGCTGCGGACCGGTGGCAAGGCTCGCGATGTCGATGGCCGAAGAATCGCAGCATCGGAATCCTCCTCCGGCTTTGTTGCGCAAATACGTAGGGGATTCATCTTGCGAATCCAGCATGATAGCTGGGTGGTATGGGCTGTTGGGCCCCGACGAAGTACAAGACCACGAACTGGCAATCGTCCAATAGCGCGCTGAAGCAGCGCAGATCGCTGTCGATCTGGTTTGATCCTGAGATGATCTGGACGCCGCAGCCTGCGGGGACCCCGACCAGATAGGCGGCCGAGCCCGCCGCGCCCCCGGCCGGGATGGCCTCGGGCGGCAGGCCGAGCCAGCGGGTGATGATCGCCATCGACAGGCTGCCCATCCCGGCGGCAATCAGACCGCCGAGCAGGATGTGGCGGAGCGCGTCGCGCAGCCGCATTTTTGTCGTCAGCGCGTTGGTCGCGCCCCCGAGCGCGCCCCAGGCGGCAAGGATCACCGCCGTGGAGGCGAGCAGTTCCTTCAGCGCCGCCGCCGGAAATCCGGTTTCGTCATTCATCGTCGGATCTCCAGAAGCGGGATGGAGGTGATCGAGCCCAGCCGCTCGAGATCGAGCGTCACGTCGAGCGCGTCGGTGTCGAAGCGGACCGGAACATCGAACTCGAAGCCTGCAGTGATGGCGACGCCAGCGCCCGGCGCGGTGGTGCAAGTGATGACGCCGGTCGTGGTATCGACGGACCAGCCGGACGCCTGCGATGCACTGTTCAGAGCGACGGTGACCGAGCCCGCGACCGGCTTGGCGATGGTCCGCACCCATGTCTGGCTGCCCGAGACGTAGCGCTTCACCAGCTGGAAGGCGGTCGTCGTGCCGTCACCGGTGCCGATCACCTGGTCTGTTGGTGCGGGTGTCCCCGAGGGCAGGCAGGATTTGTGATCGCCCCAGTCCTTGAACCGGAAGCCATGGAGGCGACCATTGCGGGCCTCGAAGAAGGCGACGACCGCCGCCAGATCGTCGGCGCGGCGAATGCCGTAGGCCACATCGTAGCGGCGTCGCGAATTAGCCCAACTGGCGTTGCGTTCCTCGTCGCCCGAGGCCAGTTCGACGATCTGGGTGCGCCGCTCGGGCCCGCCGCGCGCGCCCCGGCCGATGTTGTCCGGGAACCGAACCTCATGGAACGCCATCAATTCTCTCCGTGGTTCGTGCTCTGGCCCCCGCAACCGGTTCCCACTTGCGGGGTCGCGCTCACATGCCCCTCCGCCCGAGCGAGACCGCCCGGGCGATGTCCGCCGCGACCTGGGTTCGGGACTGCCGGAAGCTCTCGGCATCACGGGCCATGATGGTGACATTGATCCCGCTGGCCGCGCCGTAGCTCTGCGCCTCTCGCCGGGAGAGCACCCGCTCGCCCCGTTGCAGGATCGCCGGAACCTCGTCGTGCCGAAGGCCGACAGCGCCGCCAGAATGCATCCGGGGAGCGGCGGCGAAGGCCATGGCCGGGACCATGCGCGAGGGGCCGGCCGATCCGACCATGCCGCCTGCGTGCAGGATGTTGGCGAAGATGCCTCCCGCGCCGCCGAGCGCGCCCGAGAGCGCGTTGGCGATGGGACCGAGGATGAAGCGCCGCGCCGCCAGTTTCGCCAGATCGGCGATGAGCGAGGTCACGAGGTCGCGGAAGTTCAGCTTGCCGGTCTTCACGAAGTCCCCGACCGCGTCCTCGGCCGACTGAAATGCGCTGACGAGGCTCTGGCCGATATCGACGCCGATCTCTCGGGCCCGGCTGGCATAGTCCGAGAGCGCCGCCGTCACCGCCTGCCATCCGGTCAGCTCACGCTCGGCTCCTTCGCCAGCGGCGGTTCCGGCATCGCGGGCAGCACCTCCGGCGCCATTGGCTGCGGATGCAGTGCC
>NZ_JBKEAE010000060.1:0-3012 GCF_047971885.1 Tropicimonas sp.
ACCAAAGGCGGCATGAACACCAAACTGTACGCCATCTGCGACAGCCAGGGGCGCCCGCTCGACCTGTTCGTCACCGCCGGGCAGGTCAGCGACCATATCGGCGCACGGGCGCTGCTCAGCAATCTGTCAAAGGTCGACTGGCTGCTCGGGGATCGGGGACACGACGCTGACTGGTTCAGAGAAGCGTTGAAAGACAGAGGGATACGCGCTTGCATCCCCGGCCGGAAGCAACGCAGGATCCCGGTCAAATCCGACACGCGCCGCGACAAACGGCGCAACCGCATCGAGATCATGTTCGGCAGGCTCAAGGACTGGAGGCGCGTGGCAACCCGCTATGATCGCTGTCCAAAGGTCTTCCTCTCAGCAATCGCCCTCGCCGCAATCGTCATCTATTGGCTATGAGTCCTGACCCTAGCGCGCCCAAGCGTTGGCCGGGTCTTCCTCGGCAAAGGACCGGAGTGCCTCGACATCGTCGATCTCGGCCTTGTTCTGCCGCACCATCACGCCATGATCCTTGAGCTTGGCGAAGGCCCGGCTGAGGCTTTCGGGTTTCATCCCCAGACGCCCGGCGATCAGCACCTTGTCGTAGGGCAGGGTCACCTCGCAGGCGCCGTCGTCGTTTTCGGTCAGCTCAAGCAGGAATTCCGCGACGCGCTGCGCGCCGGTGCGCGCCTTGAGCGCCTCGAGCTGCGCCACCAGCGCATGCAGGTGGGTAAAGGTCGCCGAGAGAACCGAGGTGGCGACCTCGGGGTTCTCGCGGATCTGGCGCAGCAGAAGATCGGCCTCGATGCGGATCAGCCGGCACCAGGTCACCGCCTCGGCCGAGACCGGGTAACGGTCGTTCCGGAAGGCTACCGCTTCGCCAAAGCTGCGCCCCTTGGTGAAAACGCCAACCACCGCTTCGGCGCCGTTCGGTGCAATACGATAGAGCTTCACCCAGCCGTCCAGCACGATATAGATGGCCTGCGCCTGCTCTCCCTGCAGGAAGATGGTGGTGCCGCGCTCGAACACGCAGGCGCGCGCGCCGTCGAGCAGACGTTCCCGAATGTCCTCGGGCAGCCCCGAGAGCAGCAGGGTGGAGCTTGCGACGGCGCGATCGTTGTCCTTCACGGCAGTCTTTCGTTAACTGTCTGGTGTACCCAACAGATGATCGGGTATTGGACGGGAGTCCAGACGCGATCGGCGGGTTTGCCCGATTATCGATCGATTTCCGGCAATCGGCCCGGCACCCGAACGCAAGGCTACCACCGGTCCGGACGCTGGATGCCATCGAAACACAAACGAAAACCCCGTCAGAATGACGGGGTTTGCCGGTGTTCCGGAAAGCCCTCCGCGAAACGGAGGGCTTTCGTCGCCGCATGAGCCCGCAGATGGCCGGCTCCGGGCCTTTACCAGTCCTCGCGGACGACCATGCGGGTCTTGATCGGCAGTTTCATCGCGGCAAGGCGCAGCGCCTCGCGCGCCACGGTCTCGCTGACACCGTCGATCTCGAACATCACCCGGCCGGGTTTGACCTTGGCGGCCCAGAAATCGACCGAACCCTTGCCCTTGCCCATCCGGACCTCGGTGGGCTTGGAGGTGACCGGCGTGTCCGGGAAGATGCGGATCCAGACACGGCCCTGACGCTTCATGTGGCGCGTCATCGCCCGGCGGGCGGCTTCGATCTGGCGCGCGGTGATGCGGTCGGGCTGAGTCGCCTTCAGGCCGTAATGGCCGAAGGCGAGGTCGAAACCGCCCTTGGCCTCGCCGTGGATACGGCCCTTGTGCAGCTTGCGGAATTTTGTGCGCTTCGGTTGCAGCATCTCGTTCTACTCCTTAGCGGTCGCGGTCGCGGCGGCCACCGCCCGATCCGCGCGGGGCGGGCCCGTCCTGAAGCTCCTGCGTGCGCCGGTCGCGCGCCGAGGGATCGTGCTCCATGATCTCGCCCTTGAAGATCCACACCTTGATGCCGATGATCCCGTAGGCCGTAAGGCCCTCGGCCTGGGCATAGTCGATATCGGCACGCAGTGTGTGCAGCGGCACCCGTCCCTCGCGGTACCATTCGGTCCGCGCGATCTCGGCGCCGCCAAGACGGCCGGCGACGTTGACCCGGATGCCGAGCGCACCCATGCGCATGGCGTTCTGCACCGCGCGCTTCATCGCGCGGCGGAAGGACACCCTGCGCTCGAGCTGCTGGGCGATGCTCTCGGCCACCAGTTGCGCGTCCAGTTCCGGCTTGCGGACCTCGACGATGTTCAGGTGCAACTCGCTGTCGGTCATCTTGGCCAGCTTCTTGCGAAGCACCTCGATATCGGCGCCCTTCTTGCCGATGATCACGCCCGTGCGGGCGGTGTGGATCGTCACCCGGCATTTCTTGTGCGGGCGCTCGATGATCACCTTGGAAACGCCGGCCTGCTTGCATTCCTTCTCGATGAACTCGCGGATGGCGATGTCTTCGAGCAGCAGGTTGCCGTAATCCTTGGTGTCGGCGTACCAGCGGCTGTCCCAGGTGCGGTTCACCTGAAGGCGCATACCGATCGGATTGACTTTGTGACCCATTAGGCTTGCTCCTCGACCTGGCGGACCTTGATGGTGATCTCGGCGAACGGCTTGTTGATCCGGCCGTACCTGCCCCGCGCCCGCGGGCGGCCGCGCTTCATGGTCATGTTCTTGCCGACCCAGGCCTCGGCAACGATCAGTTCGTCGACATCCAGGTTGTGGTTGTTCTCGGCGTTGGCGATGGCGGACTGAAGGCATTTCTTCACGTCCGCCGCGATCCGGCGCTTGGAGAAGGTCAGGTCGGTCAGGGCCTTCTCGACCTTCTTGCCGCGGATCAGTGCCGCAACCAGATTCAGCTTCTGCGGCGAGGTGCGCAGCAGGCGCAGCTTCGCCATCGCTTCGTTGTCCGCCACGCGGCGGGGATTCTTATCCTTGCCCATGGCGGATTACTTCCTCTTGGCTTTCTTGTCCGCCGCGTGACCGTAATAGGTCCGGGTCGGAGCGTATTCACCGAATTTCTGGCCGATCATGTCC